>CAIPQK010000160.1 GCA_903867185.1 uncultured Candidatus Nemicrothrix sp.
ACTCAAGCAATAAGTGTCCGACCACTTTGTCGACAGCATTGTGGCGACCGATGTCTTCTCGGAGAACGGCGATGTTTCCTTCGCGATCAAATGCTGCGGCGGCATGCACACCACCAGTGCTTGCGAAGAGTTCTTGATCGGCGCGGACCCGATCGACGATCCCAAGCATGAGTTCTGTCGACCACGGCGCATAGATCGGCAACGGGGTCAGACGATTGGCAAGTTCGTCGATCTGTGTTGACCCACAAATGCCACACGACGAGGAAGTCGTCGAAAGGCGAGGCGTCGGTGTCGGTGACAATCCGCCGGTATCAATGCTTACAACGTTGAATTCGGTCTCGACTGCGCTTCCTGTTGCGCAATAGCGACAGGTCTCGATCGCCGCGCCACCCAACAACCCATCGGTGAAACACAAGCCGGCGGCAAGTTCGAAATCGTGACCTGGCGTGCGCATCGTGGTCGCAACGAGCGTTCCGTCGAGACGAACCTCGAGGGGCTCTTCGACAATCAGCTCTTCGGGACGACGGCCTTCATCGGTGCGACCGCCATCACGCAAGCGCCGAGCCAGCACGCGTTCGGATCGTCGACGAGTCATGACCACACGGTACCTGCACGCGAAACGGACGCCCCGAAGGACGCCCGTTTTCAGACTGTGACGCAAGAAGCGATCAGAAATCGCCCATATCGGGCATGCCGCCGCCTGCACCCTCGGGCTTGTCGGCAATGACAGCCTCGGTGGTAAGGAAGAGTGCCGCGATCGAGGCTGCATTCTGCAGAGCCGAGCGGGTCACCTTGGCAGCATCGATGATGCCGGCCTTGACGAGGTCTTCGTAGTCGCCCGTTGCGGCATTGAGGCCCTCGGATGCGCCCTTCATGGAACGCACCTTTTCGACGACAACGCCACCTTCGAGACCAGCATTGATTGCGATCTGCTTGATGGGTTCTTCGAGCGCGTGCGCAACGATGAGAGCACCAGTTGCTTCGTCGGCATCGAGCGTCTTGGCAAGCTCAAGCACCTTGGCCTGAATACGAAGCAGCGTGACGCCACCGCCAGCAACGACGCCTTCTTCGATGGCGGCCTTCGTGGTGCTGACTGCGTCTTCGATGCGGTGCTTCTTTTCCTTCAGTTCAACTTCAGTCGCTGCGCCAACCTTGAGCACTGCGACGCCACCGGAAAGCTTGGCCAGACGTTCCTGGAGCTTTTCGCGGTCGTAATCGGAATCGGTGCGATCAATTTCTGCCTTGATCTGCGCAATGCGAGCAGTGATGTCTGCATCTTCGCCCGCACCTTCGATAACGGTGGTTTCATCCTTGGAGATGACGACTTTGCGAGCCTGACCAAGAAGGTCAACTGTGGCGTTCTCGACCTTGAGGCCGATGTCTTCAGTAATGACCTGTCCGCCGGTGAGGATGGCGATGTCCTGCATCATTGCCTTGCGACGGTCACCGAAGCCCGGAGCCTTCACGGCAACGGAGTTGAAGGTGCCACGGATCTTGTTCACAACCAGAGTTGCGAGTGCTTCGCCTTCGATGTCTTCCGCAATGATCACAAGCGGACGTGACGACTGCATCACCTTTTCAAGAACCGGAACGAGATCACGCACAGCGGTGATCTTTGAACCCACGAACAGGATGTACGGGTTCTCGAGCACAGCTTCCATGCGATCGGTATCGGTCACGAAGTAGGGCGAGATGTAGCCCTTGTCGAAACGCATGCCTTCGACGAGATCCATTTCCATACCGAAGGTGTTGGACTCTTCAACGGTGATGACGCCGTCTTTGCCGACCTTGTCGATGGCTTCAGCGATCATCGAACCAATTTCGGGATCGGCAGCAGAAATTCCGGCGACCTGCGCGATTTGGCTCTTGTCGTCAACTTCAACCGCAACGGCGTGGATGCCTTCGACAGCAACGGCAACCGCAGCTTCGATGCCCTTCTTGAGCGACATCGGGTTGGCGCCTGCAGCAACGTTGCGCAGACCAGCGCCGACCATCGACCATGCGAGGACGGTGGCGGTGGTGGTGCCATCGCCAGCAACGCTGTCGGTCTTCTTGGCAACCTCTTTGACCAGTTCGGCGCCGATGCGCTCGAAGGGGTCTTCGAGATCGATTTCCTTGGCGATGGAAACACCGTCGTTCGTGATGGTGGGAGCGCCCCACTTCTTGTCGAGCACCACGTTGCGGCCCTTCGGACCGAGGGTGACGCGAACAGCATCGGCGAGCTGGTTCATGCCGCGTTCGAGGCCACGTCGTGCGGTCTCGTCGAATTCGATGATCTTGGCCATCGTTGATTCCTCTCAAGTTGCTGATGTGGCCCGACGGGATCGGACCCAGGGGGATTTCTGCCGCAGTACCCGCGCACTGGCGTTAGCACTCTCGGTCAGAGACTGCTAACAGGAAACCACCGTCAGCCCCGAACCGCAACCTGAGAGGCAAAGTCCCCGGTCAGGCCGGGGCGTAAGCGGAGGAGGGCCTCAGGCCCCGCCCGCTACGGCCTGCATGATTGAGACCGTGACGCCGTCGGGCACCACCGTGTCGAGGCCTTCGAGAAACCGGACATCGTCGTCGTCAACAAACAGGTTGACGTAGCGGACAAGGCTTCCGTCGTCAGACAGAAGCTTGGACGAGAAGCCTGGATACGCCGCATCGAGGCTGGCGAGAACCTGGGCAACCGTGGCGCCCTCGACCGAAACGGTCGACTCACCCGAGGTGAGGGGGCGGAAGACGGGGGGAACTCGGACGGTGACGCTCATGACTCAGACCTCGGAAGTGGATGTCGAACGAGTCCGAATCCTAGCGACAGGTCGCCAAGAAGGTTCCAATGAGGATGATTCTCCGATACGCCTTGCCCCGAGGGCTGGTCTCGCCAACGATGGTGAAGTGTCCACGCCCCGTACCCACCTCGCCAGCGCGTTCGAACTCGCTGATCTCGTCGCGGCGAAAGGGACCACAACTGTCTCGGTGTGCATACCCGCGCGGAATGAGGAAACAACGGTGGGGCAGATTGTCGAACGCATCCGCGCCAAATTGATCGAGACCTATTCACTCGTTGACGAAATCATCGTTGTTGACGATCACTCGACCGACCGCACGGCCGACGAAGCACGAAATGCGGGTGCAACTGTCGTTGACGCATCACAGGTCTTAACGGAATACGGCCGCGGACACGGAAAAGGCGAAGCGCTTTGGAAATCGTTGTTCGCATCCACCGGCGACGTTGTCGTGTGGTGCGATGCCGACGTGCGCGATTTCAGCACTCGCTTTATCTCGGGACTTCTCGGACCGCTGCTTACCGATCCTTCGATCGGTTTTGTCAAAGGTTTCTACGAACGACCCGTTGATGGCCATGTGCGCGGCGGTGGTCGCGTGACTGAACTTGTTGCACGACCACTTCTCACAATGTGTTTCCCCGAACTTGGCGGCATTGTGCAGCCGCTTTCTGGCGAATACGGCGGACGTCGCTCGGTGCTTGAGCAACTCCCCTTCGTCGAAGGCTACGGCGTCGACATTGCGATGCTGATCGACATCGCCAACACGTTCGGTGCCGAAACCATCGCTCAGGTTGACCTCGGCGAACGCGTTCATCGCAATCGGCCGCTGCACGAATTGTCGCCAATGGCTGCCCAAGTATTGCAGGCAGCCATGCGACGCATTCAGCCCGGACTCGTTCCCGATGTCTTCACGCTGAGCCCGCCCGATCTCGAAACGCACGAAATCGCCTACGTCGAACGCCCAGCACTTTCGACAGTTGACTCGTACCGGGATCAGCACCCCCGCCTCAACGACTGATCTCAAACGTCATCCGCCAAAGAATTGGCGTACGTTTCGCTCATGGATTTCGGAATCATCTTCGCCAACACCGGTGCCTACGCCTCACC
>CAIPQK010000161.1 GCA_903867185.1 uncultured Candidatus Nemicrothrix sp.
GATAGGACGTATTGCGGAGTGGATCGATGCCACAAATACGCGGTGGGGTCTCACCGAGGCCGACCAAGAACGCTTTATGAGCGGCATCACCCTCAACGCATACACATGGCGCGACGGACTTGATCAACTACTCCTCGGTTCAACGATGGCCGATTTCGGTCCGCGCGTAGGAACTGGCGGCGTGGTTCCGTATCCGGAAATCGAAGGCGACGACGTCGTCACCGCAGGCTCACTTGCCGATCTGATCGACACGCTCGATCGCACGATGTCAGTACTCCGTGCGCCTTCAACGGTCGCGGACTGGTGCGCGGAACTTCGTCATGCCGCGTACAGACTCATGGCCGTTACCGACAAACAGGCGTGGTTATGGCGCCCCGTCGAAAGACTTATTGCGGAAATCGAGGAGGAATCTGCCCTCATCGCCAAACGCGATGGAGCTGGTCCAGAACCCTTAGTCGATCCGTTGCAGCTGGCGACCGTTGTTCGTGGTCGCCTCGATACTGGCGGGGGTCAGGCCCGTTTCGGAACCGGTGCAGTAACAGTCTCCTCCCTCACGGCGCAGCGCGGCGTACCTCACAAAATCGTTTGTCTTCTTGGTCTCGATGGCGATCTCGTCAATTCTGGACTGACGGTTGCCGAAGATCTTGTTGGTTCCATTCCTTGTATCGGCGACCGCGACGCCAGAAGCGAATTGCGCGCTCAAATGCTCGACGCAGTGTTGAGTGCTGGCGAGTACCTCTGGCTTTTTGGAACCGGCCGCGATCTACGAACGAATGCTGAACTCGCGCCACCGGTGGTGGTTGCTGAACTACTCGACCTCATCGACGACACCGTTCAAGGAATCGGCGACAAGCGCGCCTCTGAATTACTCACGCTCCACCATCCTCGGCAGGCTTGGTCCGAAGCGATGTTTGTGGCAACGCAGAAAGAGCAGCCTGCCTGGATTGGTCCTTGGAGTTTCGACGAAGGCGCACTTCGGGCGGCAACGATTCGTCGCAACGCCATGCTGCGCTTCGACGCGCTGAGCGGCCAGCAGGAACTCGTTGAACCCGTGCCGGCGCCGGTTGGCAACGACCTAGGTGCACCCGGCGTTCCTGTTTCACTCCAAATGCTTACGAAAGCGCTGAGCAATCCCGCGCGGGTGTTCCTGCAGGATCGATTGCGATTCTCGTCCGCTACCGATTCCGATTCCGTCACCGATGTCATACCTCTCGCACTCACTGGACTCGCTCGGTGGAAGCTTGCCGATGAACTCATCGAGGCACGCTTTGATCGAACGGCAGAGTGGACACCTACGGTCAAAGACGCATGGGTCCAGGCCGAACAAAAGCGAGGCGCTGTGCCACCCCTTGCCTTTGGTGGAAACGAGCTCAACGAGCTCACTACGCGCATGGATGTGGTGCAACAACTTCTGAGTGCCGAACTCGAAGGTGTGGCGGCTACGCCTGAATCAATTGCCATCGACCTAAGTGTTCCTGGCGACCTCACAGGCGTCACCCGCGTTGAGGGTGTGATCGAAGGCATCCACGGTGATGTCCTCGTTCTCGTCACTGCATCCAAACTGAAACCCCGCGACCGGCTCACTGCATGGGTCCAGCTGGCGGCACTTGCGGCGCATGACCCGAGTCGTCCATGGCGAGCGCTGCTCATCGGCGACGACGGCAAAGGTGGCGTTGCCAGCGCACGTGTCGAACTCAGCGACTCATCGGTGGCGCTCAAGGTACTCACCACAGTGGTCGATCTTTTCGAGCGATCAATGTGCGACGCCATTCCGTACTTTCCTGCCACGAGCGAAAAGTTCGTGCCCCTGAATGATCACTCACTGAAGAATGCCCGGAGCGCCTGGGAAGGTGATCGGGGCGACTCCACCGACAAATGGATCCGGCAACTGTTTGCTGCCGATTTCGGATCGCTCACAGAACTCCCCGTGCGCGAATCAGAAAAAGCTTCTGGCTGGGCGAGTGGCAGCCGAGTACAGCGCTGGGCCCAGCGAATTTGGGGCACCTATAGCGAAACGGTCTCCGAGGCAGCTCGTGTCAGCGCCGACGACGTCGATGCCACGGATTCCGACGGGGGCGACGAATGAGTACGCCTCGACTTTTTGATCTTGGTGCCCCTCTCGACACGGGTCTTCTCGTCCTTGAAGCAAGTGCAGGTACGGGAAAGACGTTTGCGGTGGCTGGTTTGGCCACTCGTTGGATCGCCGAACGCGGCGTGAAAGCTTCGGAACTTTGCATCGTTACCTTCAGCACCGCTGCGACCGCCGAACTCCGCAAACGTGTTCGAGATCGCATTGTTGAGGCAGCAGCGTTTCTAGAAGAACTTGCA
The DNA here is from genome assembly GCA_903867185.1 of uncultured Candidatus Nemicrothrix sp. Lineage (GTDB taxonomy): Bacteria > Actinomycetota > Acidimicrobiia > Acidimicrobiales > Acidimicrobilacustridaceae > Acidimicrobilacustris. The sequence continues at coordinate 2,329 of CAIPQK010000161.1, forward strand.
CCGGACGACACCGCGCCCGATTCCACAACCGATTCCGTTCTCGTAACTCTGGCCTCAAACATCAGTGAACGCAGAACTCGCATCGCGAATCTGCGCCTCGCAGTAGCCGATTTCGATGCCGCCACAATTTCAACGATTCACGGGTTTTGTAATCGCGTGTTGGCCTCCGGCGGTGAATCCGTCGATGGCGCGATAAACGACGACAATTCCGATATCACCGAGCTTGTCGTCGATGAACTCATACGTCGCTATGGGTCCACCGGAAAGCTTCCCTCGAACAATCTCACGGTGAAAAAACTTGTCGACGTGGTGAATCTTCGGGTGAAAATGCCCCACGCTCAAATGTGGAAACTTTCGCGGACCGAAGGCGCCAAGAAGCCAGGCCTTTACGGCTGGGGCGGTAAGTCCGATCTCACCCCCGGCCAGTTTGAACAAGCCAATGCGATGGACGAAATCGCGCTACTGGTTGATGAACTTGTGGCTCTCGTTCATGCGCGTCGCACAGTTAATCGAGTTCGTACGTACGACTCGCTCCTTACCGACACGCAGTCGTTGCTTTCCGGCCCAAAGGCGACGGTAGTTATCGATGGATTGCGCTCTTGGTACCGAGTAGTCCTTCTCGATGAATTTCAAGACACCGACCGTGTGCAGTGGGACATTTTCGAGCGAGCGTTTGTGCGCGACAACCCGGTTCTCTCTGGCGGCACCGGTCGGCCCGACCTGATTGCGCTCGTTGGTGATCCAAAGCAGTCCATCTATCGATTCCGATCTGCGGAACTTTCTGCCTATCTCACAGCCCGTAAGTACGCCGACGATAACGGTGGAACTACAGCAACTCTTGGTATTAATTGGCGTAGCGACAAGGCAGTGCTTACTGGTCTCGATCACCTCTTCCACGACTATTTGTTTGGCGACGCACGCGTGGCATTCCAGTCGGTCGAACCTTCACCCGACCATCACGAGGCCCGGATCTCTAATGCGGGCGAGTGCGCCGTCGAGATCCGCTGTCTGCCGTTTAGCGATGTTCCCGCAGGTCTTCTCGATGCGAAGTCAGGTCACGTCAAGCGCGGGAGAGAGAACAAGATTTCCAATGCACCACTTGTGGACTTGGCGATCAAGGATCTTGTCGGCGAGGTCCTTTCGCTCCTGAGTTCGGCCCGACTCCACGACAAACTCGAGAGCGGCGAAGAAGGACGCGAGGTTGATCCTTCTGATATTGGCATCATCGTTCGGTCGAATCGTCATGCCGATCTGATAGCCGACGCACTCGCCGAAGCTGGCGTTCCGTGTGCCCGCAGCGCCAGCGACAGCGTGCTCAACAGTGCGGCCGCCGAACAGTGGCGCGTGCTGCTCGATGCACTTGAACGTCCTGCGTCTGAATCTCGGGTTCGTTCGCTGTGTCATACCTGGTTCATTGGCGACGATCTCGCCGCCATTGCGGCAATCACCGATACACAACTCGAAGCAACCATTGAAACGGTGCGCGACTGGGCACAGTCGCTGATTGACGGAGGGCTGCCATCGCTCATGGCCACGCTTCGTAGGGCCGGGTTGCTCGAGAGAGTGCTTTCTCTTCCCGGCGGTGAACGCGATCTCACCGACCTCGATCACATCGTCGAACTGATGCAATCGCTCACTGGCGGCCGACCAACGGCAGCTTCAGAGCTTCGGTCCGTCTTTGCCGAGCTTTCAAATTTGGGTGGCGCCGACGACGATGGCGTTGCCTCTGAACTTCTTGCTCGTCGCATCGATCGCGATGACGACACCGTCAAAATCATGACCGTGCACAAGGCCAAAGGACTTGAGTTCTCCATTGTGTTGTGTCCGCTTTTGTGGGGTGCACTTCCAAAACGTCAAGGCACTGGTCATGCTCACGACGACTCGTTAGATATTCGTCAAGTCGATACCTTCCAGTTGCTGGGTGCAAACAGTCGTGGCGCGCCGTTCCAGCCAGTCGAGAAATCCGATAAAGCCGAGCGACTCGCCGAGAGCGATCGCATGCTCTATGTCGCGCTTACTCGGGCAAAGCACCGACTCGTGGTGTGGTGGACCGCTGCCGATAACGACAGCTACAGCGTTGCGCTTGGGCGAGTCATGTCTCACGCGATCGGCGCAAGCGGCAGTCCGGCCGATGTAACAGTTCTGGCCGCAACCAGCGACGGGTCAATTGCTCGTAAGGAAGTTACGGAGAACATCGCGCTGGCCTCGTGGTCAGGAACCAAACCTTCGAGTGAAGTGCTGGCAGTTTCATCGGCTCCTTTCCCAATGCCAACACGATGGAAGAGCTGGTCATTCAGCTCGATCAGTTCGGGTGCATCGAGTCGAAGCGAGCAACTCGCTGTTGTTGAAGATGGCCTCCACGCCGATGATGTCGAGATTCGTGGTGGAGTTGGTGACGATCACGATGATGCAATTGATGTCGATGTCATGAATGCAGGTTTTGTCGACGTTGTCGATTCGAGCAGTGACACGACTGTCAACTCTTCACTTGTTGATGCACCAGCAGGAACAGCATTCGGTCTGCTTGTTCACGAGGTCTTCGAAGTCATCGATTTCACGCCTCGTGATGACCGAACTGAATCGGTCACCGCGGTCTGCGCGCAGAATCTGAATTACCGACCAATGACGATCGAGCCGGGTGTCCTCGCGAGCGGCATTGGCATAGCGCTTTCATCACCACTTGGTGGTCCTGTGGGCACACGCGCGCTCGAATCGATCGACAATGACCATCGCCTCAACGAACTCCGTTTCGAATTTCCGCTCGGAGCAATTGATGCGGCGCAGATCGCGCAGACAGTGGTCGATGCGTGGCCCGAAGGCAACCCTCTGCACAACTGGTTTGTGCGAGCTTCTGAAGGAGCCTTGTCGATCGATATCGAAGGAATGCTCAACGGTTCCATCGATCTCATCGCCAGCACCGAACTCGATGGCATCGACACATATTGGGTGGCCGATTACAAGACGAATCGACTCACGAATTCGGTCTACGACTCTGAATCACTCACGCGCGCCATGGAACACCATGGCTACGGCTTGCAAGCACTGCTCTACACGGTGGCGTTGCATCGGTATTTGCGGTGGCGTCTCGCTTCAAAGGGTTACGACCCGACCACGCAACTGCGCGGCGCGGCCTATCTCTTTGTGCGCGGAATGGCTGGCTCGGAAGGCCCCGAGGGTCACGGAGTGTTTTGGTGGCAACCACCGTTTGCGGTCATCGAAGCAGTTGACCGGCTTCTGGCTCCGGGGGTTTCGCCATGAGTGGTGTCGACTGGATCAGCCAGCTTGAACCTTGGCGCGCAGCGGGTGTCTTGAACTCATCAGACCTACAGGTGGCGGCTTCCATCGCCCGCCGGAACAATCTCGAAGCGTCCGATGCCGAGGTGGTCTTGGCCATGGCGCTTGCGGCTCGTGCTCCTCGTACAGGTCACAGCTGTCTCGACCTTGAAAACATTCAGCTACTCGTCAGTGCTGACATCGAATCCGAAGATGAAACAACGGCATCGCTCACGGCACTGGAATGGCCTGCCGATTCGCAGGCGTGGGCAACAAAACTCGCGGAGTCAGCGGTTGTCGTCGTTGCCGATGTGCTTCTGGGGGCCGATGGTTCACTTGGAAACAACACTTGCCCGTTCGTACTCAATGGTTCGCTTCTGTATCTCGAACGCTATTGGCACTACGAGCGCGAAGTCGCTCGACAACTCTTCGAACGTGTGAGCCTTACCCCACTCGATCTTGGCGAAGAACTCCAAGCAAGCACCGATCTCCTCGCTTCGTTCAAGCTCACCGCCGATCAAGACGCGGCGGTGCATGCAGCGCTCAGCCACTCACTCTCGGTGATCGTCGGTGGTCCGGGTACCGGAAAGACGCGAACGGTCGGAGCCCTGCTGGCGCTGCTCCTTGCGAGCTCAACAACTGAAGGACCCGGTGCACTGCGAATCGCGCTTGCCGCTCCGACGGGTAAGGCCGCGTCGCGAATGGGCGAAGCCATCGAAGGATTGGCAGCGTCTCTGCGCACGTCGGGTCTTTCGGGGGCAGGCGACCTGGCCGACCGTATGGTCACAGCCGACACGAAGACCCTTCACAGTTTGTTGGGAGCACGGCCCGGTTCGACTCGCTATCGATTCAATGCCGCGAACCCACTCCCACACAATGTGGTGATCGTCGACGAAACCTCGATGGTTTCGCTGCCACTCATGGCGCACCTCCTTGATGCGCTTAATGCCAACGCTCGCATTGTGCTGGTTGGCGACCCGGGACAGTTGGCGAGTGTCGATGCCGGGTCGGTACTGGGTGATATCGCTTCACCGGTGGTCGAGGCGTCAGATCTCGCTGTGGGTGACGAACCATACGAGAAACCGGTGGGCGAACTTTCCTCCAGCATCACGGTTTTGCGCAAGAGCCATCGGTTCGCAGCGGAATCCTCAGTAGGACGATTCGCGAAAGCTGTTCGCCGTGGCAACGCCGCTGAAGCCATCGAGGTGCTTACCGAACCGCAATCATCAAATGGGTCAGACGACGCCGTTCGTGTCGTGTGGCATTCCGAGCAGGTCGATGGTCCGAATGGTGCAAGGCATGTTCGCGATGCTGCATTCGAGGCGGCGGTCACCACCCGAAAATTTGCGCAAGACGGAAATTCTTCGGCGGCGTTAGAAGCGCTGAGTTCGGTGCGAATTCTGTGCGCTCATCGCCGCGGTCCGTTCGGCGTTGCTCGTTGGAACTGGCAATTCGAAGACTGGCTTGCAGGGAAAGGAACCCGACTTTCGGGGTTCTATGTCGGACGTCCTTTACTTGTGACAACGAATGATTCGACCAACAAACTCCACAACGGTGACCTCGGAGTTGTTGTCCGATTGGCCGATGGTACAAATCGTGTGGCATTCATGATCGAAGGCGAGGTTCGAGACATTTCAACAGCCCGTCTCGAATCAGTCGAAACCGTCCACGCCATGACAATTCATAAGAGCCAAGGCTCAGAGTTCGACCAAATTGTCGTGGTGCTTCCGCCCACTAATTCTCGTCTGGCAACTCGTGAACTGCTTTACACCGCTGTCACTCGTGCGCGTAAGACCGTCACAATTATTGGCAGCAAGGCGTCACTTGAAAATGCGATTAACAATCAAATCGTAAGATCAAGCGGACTTCGTTCACTTCTATGGAACTAGTGCCGACCTAGACGTTGTCGCCGTGGAAATCCGGCATAACAAGAAGTTCGGGGTCGACGAGCTGAAACTCTTCGTTTGGCCCGGCTTTATGTCGTGGCAGAAGGATGACGAGTCCTGCTTGGACCACCGCAAGACCAATGGAGATCCACATCACCGCATTGATGCCGTCGATGTACGCACTCAGTTCGTCAGAACCTCCGATACGGCCCCAATACGCGACACCAACGACAGCGATGCCGATTGCCCCAGCTAACTGGAGGCCCGTCGCCTGTACGCCCGACGCGGCACCGGCGTACTCGTGCGGAACTTCAGACAAGACGAAGGCAATGGTGACTGCGATGGAAATTCCCAACGCGAAACCGAGCAGAGCCACTGCGGGCACAAGGTGAATGGCTTTGAACTCGCCGGCACCAACACGATCGAGGTACAAGACAAGTCCGGCAGCAAGGCCGTTAAGCGCCGCGCCGATGACGACGGCTCCTCGGCCGTAGCGACGGAGCAGAGGAGCGGCAGCAAGCGACCCAAACATGTTGGCAAAGGGCATGGGGCAGGTGAGGATCGCTGCTTGCAACGGGTTGCGATCGAATCCCAATTGAATGGTGAGAATCAGATAGATCGGTCCTGCTGCGGAAAGCAGTCCCACGAGCAACGTGATGATGTTGCCGATTCGGAAACTACGGATCGCGAAAAGAATTGGGTTCACCAGCGGATCGCCACCGCGCCGCACGAGGTTGCGCTCGTAGCGAAGAAAGGCGAAGAACAGCGGCAACGAACACGCCAACATCAACAGAATCCATACCGGCCAGCCGGCATTACGTCCCTGGATGAGCGGGAACATCAAGAAGAACGCAACGACCGCGAGAACAGCGGCCCCGGTGATGTCGAGTTGTCCGGCAGTTCCTGGCATCGTTGCCGGAAGCACTTTGGCGGCGATGAGCCACACAACGATTCCGATCGGAATGAACGGCAAGTACGCCCATCGCCAACCGGCGCCAAAAAGATTGGCATTGGTAAGCGCGCCAGCACTGAGCTGGCCGAGCATGAAGCCACCGCCAGCAAACATAAGAAAGACAGAGAACGCTCGAGTTCGGTTATGGCCGCTGAAGGTTCGTTGGATCATCGCTGAAAGCTGTGGTGCGGTGACACCACCGGCGACTCCCTGCAGAGCCCTTGCAACCAAGAGGAAGTAGATATTCGGAGACGCGGCGCTGAGCATCCACGAGATGACGAGGGCGGCGAAGCCAAGCATCAGAAGACGCCGGGTCCCAAACAAATCTCCGAGGCGGCCTGACAGCACGAGGACGAGTGAAAAGGTGAGTGCGAACAGCGAGGCGTACCACTGCAATTCGCTATTGGTCGCGCCGAGCCCATCGCGAATGCCCGGAAGGGCCATCGTGGTGGAGCCGTTGACCAGCACAAGGACAAACTGCAATGCGATGACGACAGCAAAGACCCTGTTGCGAAGCGAAACCGGCCCGGCGGCGTCGGTTGTCGATGAGTTCGCGCCCATCATTTCCGACTCGCTTGGCATTGCGCTCCCCTTCGTCCCCCGACGGCGTTCACCCTAGGGGTGGAAACTCCCGACTGGGAAACTCGGACCTAGGCGACGTCGATATCGACAGCCGGAGCAACGAACTGAGCGTTGTAAAGGTTGTAATACGCACCGCCAGCGGCGAGCAGTTCATCGTGATTGCCCTGCTCGACGATCTGGCCGTTTTCCATTACCAAAATAGTGTCGGCATCGCGGATCGTTGAAAGTCGATGAGCGATTACGAAACTCGTTCGATTCGATCGAAGTGCCGCCATCGCTCGCTGGATGAGTACCTCGGTGCGTGTGTCGACTGAACTCGTGGCCTCATCAAGAATGAGAATTGTGGGCTCGGCAAGGAACGCACGGGCGATCGTGAGCAACTGCTTTTCACCAGCGCTGAGATTGCTGGCTTCATCGTCAAGAACGGTGTTGTACCCATCGGGCATCGAACGCACGAAGTGGTCGACATGCGTCGCTTTCGCAGCAGCAAGAATTTCTTCCTCGGTGGCACCAATACGCCCGTAGGCAATGTTCTCGCGAATAGTTCCGCCGAAGAGCCAGGTGTCCTGCAGCACCATTCCCATGCTCGAACGCAGATCAGACCGGCGCATTGTGGCGATGTCGACGCCATCAAGAGTGATGGCTCCGTCGTTGAGCTCATAGAAACGCATGAGCAAGTTCACCAACGTGGTCTTGCCGGCTCCGGTAGGACCGACAATGGCGATGGTTTGGCCGGGTTCCGCAACGAGCGACAGATCGGCGATGAGTGGCTTGTCAGGTGAATAGGAGAACGTCACGTTCTCGAACGCAACCCGACCCTTTGGTGATTCAACAACCTTTGCGTCGACCGGATCAGCAGACTGCTCGTCGACATCGATGAATTCGAACACTCGCTCGGCAGAAGCAATACCCGACTGCAACATGTTGGCCATTGATGCCAACTGGTTGATCGGTTGTGTGAACTGACGCGAGTACTGGATGAATGCCTGGATATCGCCAATGCTTAAGTTTCCCGAAGCCACTCGCAAGCCGCCGATAACTGCAATCGCGACGTAGTTGAGATTACTAACGAGCATCATCGCCGGTTGGATCATTCCAGAAATGAACTGTGCACCGAATGAGGCTTCGTAGAGCGTTTGATTGGTCGCTTCGAATCGATCTTCGGTGGCCTGTTGTTGTCCAAATACTTTTACGAGAGAGTGGCCAGCAAACGTTTCCTCAACAATTGCGTTCAACGATCCGGTGTGCGACCACTGTGCAATAAAACGCTTCTTTGATTTACCGGCGATGAACTTGATGGTGAACATCGTGAGCGGAACAGTTGCAACCGCCACAAGGGAAAGCAACGGCGAGATCGTCAGCATCATGATGAGAACGCCAACGACGGTGAGAAGCGAAATAAACAACATGCTCAGTGTCTGAGCGAGGCTCTGCGCGATGTTGTCAATGTCATTGGTGACACGGCTGAGAAGATCGCCTCGGGGAGTCGTATCGATATAGCCAAGGGGAAGGGCGTTGATCTTGTTTTCAACCGCTGAGCGGAGTCGCCGCATTGTGCGATGAATGACTCCAGCAAGGACGAATCCTTGGAAGTATGCCAATGCAGCCGAGCCAAGATAAAGGCCGCCAACGAGGAGAATCGTGCGATGGAGAGCGGGGTAATCGATGCCGGTCGGTGATTGAACGCCCTTGATGATGACGTTGGTGGCATTGCCAAGAATCTTGGGGCCAACGACCGACATCATGACGCTGATTACTGCTGAGGCAATCACGATGAACAGGCGGAATCGCTCGGGACGCATCCACGAAACAAGACGCAGCGTCGAGTTTCGGAAATCCTTTGGCTTCTCGATCGGGATGGCAACGCTGCTCATACGCGGACCAACTTGAGTTGGCGACGGCGACATGGGCGGACGCTTCACTTCGGAGGAATCGCTCATGCGGCTTCCTCTGCAGTCATTTGCGATTCGACGATTTCTGCGTACGTGGGGCAGGTTGCGAGAAGCTCGTGATGGGTGCCGAGTCCGACGCATTCACCGTTGTCGAGCACAAGTATTTGGTCGGCATGTTTGATGGTGGAAACTCGCTGGGCGACGATGATTAGTGCAGCATCTGACGTGACCGGCACGAGCGCAGCGCGAAGGCGTGCATCAGTAGCTAGGTCAAGCGCCGAGAACGAATCGTCGAAGACATAGATGCCTGGTTTGCGAACAAGTGAGCGGGCAATAGCGAGGCGTTGCCGTTGACCACCGGAAACGTTGGTGCCGCCCTGTGAAATAGGGGAATCGAGTTTGTCCTTCATGGCATTGACGAAATCGGCGGCCTGCGCAATTTCCAATGCTTTCCATAGTTCGTCCTCGGAAGCCTCGGGATCGGCGAATAACAAGTTCGATCGGATTGTCCCCGAGAACAGATAGGGACGCTGCGGAACAACCGAGACTCGCTTCCAAAGCGTTTCCGGTTCGAGATCGCGAACGTTGACGTCATCGACAAGGATCGAACCTTCGGTGCTGTCGATGAGTCGGGCCACAAGATTGACCAGCGTGGTTTTACCGGAACCAGTGGAACCGATGATCGCAGTCGTTTGTCCGGGACGAGTTGTAAACGAAACGTTTGAAAGCACGGGAATTTCTGCGCCGGGATAACAGAAGCCGACATTACGGAACTCGAGTGTTCCTCGACCAGAGAGTTCGGTGATGGGAGTGAGCGAAGTAATGATTGACGAGTCAGTTTCAAGCACTTCGTTGATGCGATCGGCACAGACCGAGGCGCGCGGCCACATCACCGCAACGAAGGTTGCCATCATCACGGCCATGAGAATTTGTACGAGATAGGTGAGGAACGCAACAAGAGCGCCGATCTGCATCTGGCCAGCGCCAATGCGACCTGCTGCGACCCATACAGCTGCCGCGCTGGAAATATTGAGCACCAACATGACCGTGGGGAACATCGACGACATGTAACGACTGGTGAGTGTTGCGGTACGGGTGAGTCGCTGGTTGGCCTCATCGAAGCGTTCGGTTTCGAGCGGTTCACGAACAAAGGCTCGAACGACTCGCATACCCACGATTTGTTCCCGAAGAACTTGGCCCATCTTGTCGATGCGCTCTTGCATGTTCCGGTACTGAGGAATGACGCGGATGATGATGGTGCCGATTGTGAGCAGGAGAACGGGGATCGAGGCAACGAGAATGAGAGAGAGAGGTCCGTCTTCGCGTACCGCCAGGAAGACACCAACGCAGATAGTGATCGGGGCCGAGATGAATGTTGTGCACAACATGACAACAAGGGTCTGCACCTGTTGCACGTCATTGGTAATACGAATAATGAGTGACGGTGCTCCGAAACTGTCGACCTCGCGAGTTGAGAAGCCGGTCACAGTGTGAAAGAGGCGGTCGCGAATGTCACGGCCAAATCCCATGCCCGCTCTTGAGCCAAACCAAGTAGCGCTGATACCGAAGATGGCCTGCACCACTGAAATCACCAGCATGACGACGCCGATTTTTAAGATGTAGTTGGTGTTGCCCTTGAGGATGCCTTGATCAATCAGCATGGCGTTGAGCGTGGGCAACGTCATCGTCGCGGTCACGGCCACGAGTTGAAATGCAAAGACCGCTAGCAGCAGTTTCTTGTAAGGCAGCAGAAAGCCGCGCATGAGCCGATTCACGAAAATCCCCCTCTGTAGCGATGTTACGGCCCCGGCGGGTGTGCGCCCATTCCGGCTGAGGGGAGGGGGTCGTAGCCGCGCAGGCTGTTCGTAACCCTTACCCAATCCTTACCTTTTCTGGGTTCGGCTCTCACCCGCGACGGCAAGGATCGGGCAGACAATCGACAGTTAAAGAGGGCGGCAATGACTGCGGGACCTGCGGGATCAATCGAAACACCGTCTTGGTGGCGCCGACTCCTTCATCCATTTGTGATCATGCCAGTGGTTGCGCTGCTTGCCGTGGGCATCTGGTGGTTCGGATTCCATTCATCGGGATCGAGCAGATCCGCCTCTGGATCGATCGTCGCCCCCCAACTCGTCGCCGTCACTTCAGGAACCCTGAATTCCACCGTGTCAGCGCAAGGGACTATTGCTGCATTAGCCACCGACGCATTGAGTTTCACGGCATCGGGGAAAGTCACAGCAGTCAATGTCAAAGCCGGAGACAAAGTCACGACCGGTCAAGTTCTTGCATCACTCGATTCGGCCAGCCTTCAAGCCTCGGTGAGTTCGGCACAAGCATCGTTAGCCCAGGCGCAGGCCAAACTCTCCGACGACACCGACGCGGGCGCTTCGAGTCAGCAACTCGCCGCCGATGCCGCCAGTGTGACGACGGCGTCTGACTCACTTACGAATGCCACTACCGCGCTTGGCGGTGCGTCGCTCATCGCCGACTTCGATGGCGTTGTTGCATCGGTGAACATCACCGTTGGTCAGCAACTCGGTTCAAGTGGAGCGGGTGCAACATCGGTCAGTGGTTCTGGCAGCGGCTCAGGGAATAGTTCGGCAAACGTCGGCACTGGAACGGCGACCAGCAATCAGGGTCGAGCAGGCGCCACGGCCACGACTGGAACAAGTACAACATCGAGTAGCGGTCAGATCAATGTCACGACTTCGGGCATTTACAAAGTCGACCTTGCTGTCAGTAGTGCTGATATTTCGAAGATCGCACTTGGACAAGCAGCGACACTCACAGTTACGACGACCTCGAGTTCCAGCGGCTTTGGTGGTCGCACCCAAGCGACAACCAATACGACGCGTGCAGCAACCTCCGGTCAAACAACGAGTGCTGCAACCGCACAAGGGACAGTCACTGCGGTGGGAGCGGTGGCGAGCGCATCAAGTGGTGTTGCCACCTTCCCCGTGACGGTCGCCTTTAAGGCTGATCCGACACAGTTCTTTGTTGGCGGTTCCGTGATTGCTGACATCGTCACCAGCACTACAGGCACCGTTGTTCTTGTGCCCGTGCGGGCGATTACTACTGCGCAAGACGGAACACGGACTGCCGAACTCAGCACTGATGGAACGATCAATCACACGAAGACCGTGACAGTGACAACTGGAACCACGTCGAATGGAATGATCGAGATCAAGTCGGGTCTTCAGGTTGGTGACAAAGTTGTTGCCGCCGGGCTCTCGGCCAGTTCGGGGTCAGGAGCCTCAACGGGCACGGGTTCATTCGGCGGCGGTACTTCGCAGTCGAGGACTGGTCAGTGAACGAGTCCGTGACCGGTTTACCCAACGCAGCAATTCAGGCAACCGCGTCCGGAGACGCAACCCCTGTCATCGAAATGGTCGATGTCGGGAAGGTCTATTCCTCGGGTTCGCTCGAGGTTCCGGCGTTGCGAGATGTCTCTATGCGAATTGATACCGGTGAATTCGTCGCCATCATGGGTCCATCCGGTTCCGGTAAGTCAACGCTCATGCACATCATTGGCTGTCTCGATGTGCCGACATCAGGCGACTACCGCCTTATTGGTCACTCTGTTTCTGATCTGGCTGAAGGTTCGCTTTCTGATGTGCGCAACCGCGTAATTGGTTTCGTTTTTCAGCAGTTCAACCTCCTCGCAAATATGACGGCGCAGAAAAATGTTGAACTCCCGCTCGTCTACGCGAGTGTCTCAGCAGATGAGCGTAAAGAGCGGGCTCGACTCGCTCTCGAGCGCGTCGGTCTTGCCGATCGGGCAGGACATCGACCCGGTGAGCTTTCTGGTGGTCAGCAACAGCGCGTCGCGATCGCTCGTGCACTGGTCACTCATCCAGCACTGATCCTTGCCGATGAACCCACCGGAAACCTTGATTCGACATCCACGAATGATGTTCTTGGACTCTTAGAAGAACTTCATCGTGAAGGTCGCACTGTGGTGATGATCACGCATGAAAACGAAGTCGCGCAATCGGCATCACGCATCGTGTTGTTACGTGACGGAGTCATTGTCGACCACGACGCATCACTGGTCCGAACGGCGTCGCGCTCATGATGACGTGGCGCGATTCCTTTTTTACTGCGCTTGAGGCGGTTCGTACTCACCGTTTGCGGTCTGTGCTCACAATGTTGGGAATCTTGATTGGAATTATTGCCGTCATTTTGTCGGTGGGACTTGGCCAAGGCGCTCAAGCACAGGTGCAGGCGGATATCAATCAATTAGGTACGAATGTTCTCGTCGTGTCACCAGGAAGTTCGACCAGCAGCACAGGATCTCGCGGCGGATTTGGAACCGCGTCAACACTCACGTTTCAGAACGCGCAAGCACTCGTCAAGAGCCCTTCAGCACCCGATGTCGAAGCGGTTGCACCCGTAACTACGGCCAACGTTTCTGTGACGTTCGAGACGACGAACTGGACAACACAGTTACTCGGAACAACCCCAGCATGGCGAACAGTTCGTTCTCGCGAACTTCTTGCCGGACGCTTCATCACCGATGTCGACGAGGCAACTGCCGCAACGGTCGCAGTTATTGGTCCTGACACTGCGACCCAGTTATTTACATCGGGTAATCCGATCGGTCAGAGCATCACGTACAACGGCACGCAACTTCAGGTAGTCGGAATCCTTGCCGCACTAAGTTCGAATGAAGCCACCGCAAACAACGATCTCGTGATCGTTCCGTACTCAACCTATGCCCAACGTTTGGTTGGAGGTACATCACGAAATGCGGTGTCCTCAATCTACGTAAAAGCAACAAGTTCCAGCACGCTTACGGGTGCCTATCAAGAGACGCAGAACCTTCTCCTAAATCTCCACGGAATTACGACGCCAACCTCGGCAGATTTTTCGATTGCCACGCAACAGTCGATTCTTTCTGCCGCGAACAAGGTCGATACGACGATGGCGCTGATGCTCGGCGGGATTGCGATCATCTCTCTTCTCGTTGGCGGCATTGGTGTCATGAACATCATGTTGGTGTCGGTCACCGAGCGCATTCCCGAGATCGGTCTTCGTAAAGCACTTGGAGCACGGCCTGGAGTCATTCGTCGACAGTTCCTGCTGGAAGCTTCCATCCTCGGGTTAGCCGGGGGCGTGATCGGTGTCGGTCTCGGCATGGTTGGCGCGGTCGTAATTCCACACTTTGTTGCCACTCAGATCGAAATTTCGATACCTGCAGCGATTGCCGGCGTCTTCGTCGCCATCTTGATTGGCATCTCGTTTGGTGTGTACCCGGCCACACGAGCAGCTCGACTTGCTCCGATTGATGCATTGAGGAATGAGTGATGGCCGCTCCAATCGAACCAACGATCGATCCGTTTGCGCCGGGGTCCGGGCGAGGTCGACTTGGACGCTCACTCGGCGTTGTCGCCTTGCTCGCCGTTGTTACTGCGATTGCAGTTCTGATCTGGACCACGGTGGCAGGTTCTGCGGAATCTCGTTACCGAGTCGCGACAGCAGCCAACGCCGATGTCGTCGCGACCATCAATGCTGTCGAAGCAATCGAGCCGGTGACTTCAGCAACCGTTGCATTCCCGAGTGCTGGCAACGTGCGGTCAGTCAATGTTTCGCTTGGTTCTGTAGTAACTGCCGGACAATCACTCGCTTCTCTCGACCCGGTCTCCCTGCAAGACACGCTTCACCAACGGCAAGCGACTCTCGCCAATGCGGAACTCACATTGTCGAAAGCGCTTGATGCTCAGGCAGCGGCGGCCGATGCAGCAGCGGCGGTTGACGCAGCTGCCGCCGACGCTGCGACCTCGACCACTTCAACGCCAGTTCCGGGAGGTGGAGGGGGATCGCTCACTGCTCAGATCGTGGCTGCGCAACGTCAGGTAACCAGTGCACAACATCAGGCTGATGCGGCAATCACGACTGCGACGACCAAGGTCGCTCTCGCGACCACTGCCTGCGCCGAGTCCCCCCTTGTAATCGTTACCTGCCAAACCGCACTAGCTGAAGTGAGTACGGCGCAAACAAGTGTGCAAACCGCGCAACAAACCTTGGCGACGAATATGACGGCGCTCGACGCGCTTCTGCGTCAGCAAGCCGCGCCGGGCGGATCTGGTGGTGGCGGTGCGGGCGGAGGTAGTGGCGGAGCCGGCAGTGGCGGTAGTGGCGGTAGTTCGGTTACGACGGTTCCCGGATCAACCACGGGTGGTGCAAGTCGAACGGGTGGGTCGACAGCAGTGGTACCGACGGCTGCCGATATTGCTTCCGATCAGGCCGCGGTCGATTCCGCGCAACAAGCAGTGACGGTTGCCGAGCAAGCGATTGCGCAATCAACCATTTCCAGTCCGATTAACGGAACCGTCGTTCAGGTCACCATCGTGGCCGGGCAAAGCGTTACCGCCGCTTCAACGACTGCGACCATCGTCATCGCTGCAACTGGCGGGTTTGAATCAAGTCTCACGCTTAGCGTCGATCAAATTCCAAAGGTGCGCGTTGGCCAGGCGGCCACGGTGTTGCCCGATGGTTTCGATCGTGCGTTACATGGTCTGGTTGCACAGATCTCCATTCAACCTGTTTCATCAAGCGGTGCCGTGACCTATCGAGTGATCATTGCGTTATCGGACCAACCAGCGGAATTGCGCAATGGCAGCATCGGCACAGCCTCAATCATCACGGCAACGGCAAAGAACGCACTTTCGGTTCCGACCTCTGCAGTTCATGTCGATGGTGCAACACAAACCGTCAACGTTTTGAACGGATCAATCGTGACGTCGACCGAAGTGCAGGTTGGAATTGTCGGAACCGATCTCACGCAAATTACGAGCGGTCTCGAAAGCGGAGCCGAGGTCGTTCTTGCTGATCTACGCGAACCGCTTCCCGGGTCGGCCACAAAGAGTTCAAGTTCGACAAGTAACCAGATCCGTCTTCCGAATGGCCAGGTCATCTCAGGAACGACAGGCGGCGCCATACCTGGTGGAGTCCCGCCAAGTGGGGCCAACTTCGGTGGAGCTACTGGCGGCGGCAACTTTGGTGGCGGTGCCCGACCCGGCGGCTGACCAACTCGCACAGAATCCGCGTCACTTCGTTTTACGTCCCCAACATCGCAAAAGCAGGAGTAATAAATGACTGATCAAGTACCTCCAACAACTCCGCCAGAACCCCAGGTTGTGAGCGCGAACGTGCCAGCCCCAAAAAAGGGACCATCAGCACGGACGTGGATCATCGCTGGCGTGGTCACACTGCTCATCGCCGGTGGCGCGATCTTTGTTCTGAGCCGCGGTAGCTCGTCATCGAAAGCGAACGCGGCATCATCGAGTTCGCCGGCCAACGGCGCGAACGGTGGACCGGGCGGCCGAGCCGGCGGTTTCACTCGCGGCACCATCGACTCAATCAGTGGATCGAAACTGGCAGTGACCGCGACTGACGGAACGATTACGAACGTTGTCACCAATTCTTCGACGACAGTGAGCCTC
The DNA here is from genome assembly GCA_903867185.1 of uncultured Candidatus Nemicrothrix sp. Classification (GTDB taxonomy): domain Bacteria; phylum Actinomycetota; class Acidimicrobiia; order Acidimicrobiales; family Acidimicrobilacustridaceae; genus Acidimicrobilacustris. The sequence continues at coordinate 18,359 of CAIPQK010000161.1, forward strand.
ACGATCGACGGAACGATTTCCGACATCGCAGTAGGCGATCAGATTTCTGTGCAAGGAACCACGACTGGCACTGACACTGCTGCTGATCAGATCACCGATATGGGCGACGCAACCGCGCTCACAAATGGGCAGAACGGTCAGAATGGTCCCAACGGAACCGGCCGCACTCGCGGTACGGGCCAAACCGGCGATTCGATTCCCGCCTTACCCAATGGTCAAGCCCCGACGGGCGTGCCGAATGGTCAGTTCCCCGGGGCTCCCGATGGTCAAGCGCCCACTGGTCAAGGAGCAGCTGGTGCAAACGGTCAGCGTCCGAACATTGGGACGTTTGGTCAGGTCACTGCAATCAAGGGTTCCACGATCACGATTACTGGGCGAACGGGCACGACCTCGACCGTCACCGTGTCGTCGGCAACCAAGATCACCAAGACCAAGACCGGCTCGTTGAAGGACTTGAAGAAGGGCGACACCGTCACCGTGGTCGGCCAAGCTGATTCGAAGGGCGTTGTCACAGCGACGCGCATTTCAGAAGGTGCCGGCGGTATCGGCGGCTTTGGTGGGGGATTCGGCGGTGCCGGTGGCGGCGGTGGCGGCGGTGGCCGGAACAATCAGAACGGCACGACCGGGACAACGGTGAACTGATCATGGCAACCACGAAAAACGACATCACTACGAATCAGCAATTGTGATCGAAACAACAGAACTCACAAAGCGTTACGGCGACAAACTCGCTGTCGATCATCTGACGATGTCGATTCCCTCTGGCCAGGTCACGGGCTTTCTCGGGCCGAACGGCGCAGGCAAGTCGACCACGATGCGCATGATTCTCGACCTCGATTCACCCACCTCTGGTTCAGCGAAGGTCAATGGTCGTCGCTACCGAGACATTCGTTTCCCATTGCATGAAGTGGGATCGCTGCTCGAAGCAAAATCCGTCCACCCTGCGCGTACTGCGCGCGGACATTTGCAGTGGCTTGCCGATTCCAATCGCATTCCGCGTAAACGCGTCGATGAGGTTCTCGAACTTGTTGGTCTTTCCGCGGTTGCGAAGAAGCGTGCTGGTGGTTTTTCGTTAGGAATGGGTCAACGACTCGGGATCGCCGCAGCAATGTTGGGAGATCCCCAAACACTGTTGCTCGATGAACCGGTAAACGGTCTTGACCCCGAAGGCATCGTGTGGGTGCGCTCGTTTTTGCGCAGCCTGGCCGCCGAAGGTCGCACGGTGTTGGTCTCGAGTCACTTGATGAGCGAAATGGCGTTAACTGCTGATCACCTCATCGTCATTGGTGCTGGTCGCCTTATTTCTCAAGGTTCTGTTGCCGATGTTGTGGCGGGCAGTTCGAGCAGTCATGTTCTTGTGCGTACGCCAGATGTATCGCGATTGATGGCAGTTCTCACTGCCGAGGGCGCGGAAGTTTCGACCGATGTCGATCACGCGTTGCGCATCCGCAAAGTGAGCATTGAACGCATTGGCCAGTTGGCCGCGGACAATGCTGTCATTCTGCACGAACTTTCCCCGCAGGCTGCGTCGCTTGAACAGGCTTTCATGGAACTCACGCATGATTCCGGTGAGTATCAAACCGAACTCAAGCCACCACCGCCCCCCTCAACAACGAGCGATGGAGGTTCGAACTAATGGAACCGATCATTGTTCTCTGGGCCAATGTGCGCGCCGAATGGGTGAAGCTTCGATCAGTGCGGTCAACGCTTTGGGCGCTCGCTATCACTATCGGTATCACCGTTGGACTTTCCGCACTGTTTTGTTCGACCCGCGTTGCTCGTTGGGATCGCATGGGACGTGGAGCACAGCTGATCTTCGAACCGATCGGATTCAGCCTCAACGGAATGTTCTTGTCACAACTCGCCATCGGAGTGCTTGGTGTGCTCGTGATGACATCGGAATACGGAACCGGTCAGATTCGGGCGACGTTCGCTGCGACCCCAACGCGGGGCACGGTGTTGTTGGCCAAGATGAAGGTGTTCTTTCTCGCCAGTCTTGTCGTCGGCGAAATTTCGAGCTTCGCCGCGTTCTTTCTCGGCCAAGCGATTCTTTCGTCGAAGTCGTCGGCATCAATTACTGATCCGGGTGCACTGCGTGCCGTTCTTGGTGGCGGGCTCTATCTCGCCGGCATCGGCGTCTTTGGTCTTGGACTCGGCGTGATCCTGCGTCGGACCGCCGGGGCGATTGCGGTCCTAGTCGCGAGCGTGATGATCCTTCCGCAGTTGGTGGAATTGTTGCCTTCACCGTGGAACGACGACATCTCGAAGTATCTGCCCAGCCCCGCAGGTCAGACGCTGTTCCACATCACCAGTGCGCGCCCCTCGCTCTCAACCGGCGTCGGACTTCTCGTGTTCCTGGCCTATCCGCTTGGGGCGTGTCTCCTCGGGTGGGCGCTGCTCCGCACCCGAGATGCCTAGGCAAAAGCGGGATAAGTAAAAACGCGTATCTGGAAGGGTGCTACCCCGTAAACTGCCCTGAAATCGGCGTTTCTCCTCAATGCACGGTCGGCGGACCGGCAAGATGGCGCCAGAACAGGGCGGCGGGTGCCATGAAGCGGGAATCTGGGCGGAACGAGGCCAATTCGGCCTCGGTTCCGCCATCAATAATCAGTTGGGATCCACTAGCAGGGGAACTTCTTCGGGGTCACCTCGAGGCTGAAGGCTTCCCCGGAACGGCCGTTGTGGCCGATCATGACACCACCGAGGTTTCGACGCCGCTGGTAGTGCTCCCACCTCCCAGTTATGCCGAGTATCTCGGTGGAGCCTGGGACACGCGGTTGCGGGGATTTCCGCTTGATGTGCCGATGGTGGTGCTGGCTCGACCCACGGTGCCGGTGCGTTCAGCATTGCAACTGAATCTGCGAAAGAGCGGTGTCGCGCTGTTGGATGCTGGGCGCGCATCGACGGTGGCAGCGGTGCCATCGGCGCTTCGGATGTCGTTGGAAGGCGGACAGGTCATTGACCCGCTCTTCATCCCGTCAACTGGCGCAAACGAGGATTCGGAACTTACGCCCGCAGAACTTCGCGTCTATGGGCTCTTGGCCTCGGGACGATCCAATAGCGGAATCGCGGCCGAACTCTTTTTGTCAGAGCGAACGGTTGAAGTTCACGTGCGAAAGATCTTCGCCAAGTTGGGCCTCAGCGGTGATCGTTCAATGAATCGGCGTGTCGTGGCCGCGTTATTGCAAGCGTTACCGGCATAAGCCCGCGCTCCGCAACCGACTTACAGATCGCGTCCTAGAAGACTGAATACCTGACCGCTTGGTCCGTTGTTTGGTTGTTGGGCCAGAAACAGAGCAAGCGGCGTGACATCGTCTGGCGTCTTGTGCCAGTCCATGCGAATCGCGGCATCGATGTTGGGTACATCGAGAATCTTCGCGGCCATTTCGGTATGCACAGGACCAGGAACAATCTCGTTCACGGCGATCGCCGATTCCCGCCACTCCACGGCAAGGCAGCGCACCAACATCGAAACAGCCGCCTTCGAAACGGAATAACTGGCCCCACCTTTAAATGGGCGACGGCCTGCCCCTGAACCCATCACGATGAACTTTCCGCCCCGTTCCCGCAAATGAGGTTCGCAGGTCAGGGCGAGATGTTGAACGCTCGTGAGGTTCACATCAACGACATAGGCGAAGTCATCAATCGGCGACACGGAACGTTCAGGCGATGTTGCGCCGGCGTTGGCGACAACAATGTCGAGCCGCCCGAAGGCTTCCAGTGTTTGCGCAACAAGAGCCACGACGTCAGCGCGATTGGTGACGTCAGCACGAACAGCAAGAGCTGTTCCGCCGGCTGCGCCGATATCGTCGCAAACCGAATCGATCTGGTCTTGGCTTCGAGCCGTAATGACAACCTGCGCTCCCGCGTTGGCAAAGGCAAGAGCAATTGCCCGGCCGATGCCGCGGCCCGAGCCGGTCACGATCGCGACCTGACCAGTAAGTGATGTCGATTGTTCAGCAGCCATTTGTTCCTCCCCGAACCTGCGTCTTCACGCTAGGACGTGCAGGGGAGTGTGTGCGGCGAACCTCTTGACTGTTATTCGAGTCCGTACTTCGGCATTGCGCCCGAGAACGAATGCTCGTAGAGGCCGTAACCGACATGGCCGTCGTATTCGAAGCGAGCGGCATGATCGACAACGGCGTAGGCGCCCATCTGACGGATCTCGGGAACCTCGTAAGTGATTCCCTGCACCACAAGATCGGGGCCCTGATACATGCCGTGACGCCAGTCGGGTTCGAGGCCGTAGCCCGTGCCTACCGCAAGGAAGTTGGCAAGCAACGGTGTGCAACGAATGTCGATGCCCGAATCGGGGAACGAAATGGTTGAACCGGTGAGCAAACGAATGCCGGGTTCGAATTCGTGGGCGTGTTCGGTACGACCGAGTTGTTCAACGCGCCCATCGAGCCACACACGCTCGGCCTGTTCGAGGCTACGTGAACCATCGGCTGCTTCAGAGCAGATGTAATAAATGCAGTGATCTTCAAAGCGCATGGGGAAATAACTCCACATGCCGCCAGGCCTGACCGTGTCTCGGTAAATGCCTTCGGGCTCGCGCTCGCCAATTGGGCGAACACCCCATGAACGGTCGCGAGAACCCCAAGTGGTCTCGGTCTTTACCTCAATGACTTCTCCGGCCACGGTGATCGTGCCGGACCACGAACCCATTTGCGCGAGACGCTGCGTATCAAACGTGATGCGCGTGCCGTTGCGAATGAACTGGTTCGGTTCCGGAATAGCGGGGCCAAACCCTTCCCAGGTGAGATCGAGCGAAACATCGTGTTCGTTGGGTTCGACCACAAAGCGCAAACGCTTGAGCGGTTCGATCACTTCAATGCGCAGCGGGCCAACCGAAATATCGGAACGATCAACAAGGGGCTTTGATGCGCGAACAACGTGCTGCTTCTCGCCGAGACGCACGGTTGCGAATGCGTCGGTGGTGCCGAGGTTGGGATACTGACCGAGACCCATCACGACCATGAAGCGGCCTTGCGTATCGAGCACGTTGAAGTAATAGCGGTCGTAGAAGTTGCGATCGCTGGTGGCAACGTGGGCGATCCAGTTGGAGGACTGGTGAACGGGATAGTCATCCCAAGGTGTAACGGTCATGTGTTTCTTCTTTCGTGCGTCGTGGGAGGAACGTTAGGGAAAATTTTCAGTTCTCGCCGAGCGACGAGGTGGGCAGGGGGAGATGCGCGTCGAGCACAGCGATGTAGTCATTGATGTTGTCGCTGCCACCAAGAGCGCGAAGTTCGTCGGCGGTGCGGCGGCTGTAGAGCACGCGCACTGCTTCCCATGGGCTGACCTCAAGGATCCAGCCGGGTTCGCCGTCATGCGATCGCCACACAGCAGAGCCGCTGCGCACTTCAATGCTGCCGAGTCCAGCTTCTTCAAGAGCAGCAACGCAAGATTCAAGACTGCGGGGAACACTGATCGATGCGTCGAGCGCGGAATGGTCGGGTACACCAAGCGCGCCGCGCAGATCGTGTTCGTGCACAACGAGATCGTCGAACAACACTGCACCGCCGCCATTGACCATTCCGGCAATGGTGTCGTTGGCCGAGGCCCATTCGGCATCGAGTTCATCGAGCGAACGACCAGCACGATCGTTGAGGATCTTGTCGATCCAATTGCCAGTGTCTCCCGACGGAAAGTCGCCGGCGCCGAGAGCAGCAGGCATCGATACGCAATGGGTGATGAGTTGCAGCGCCGACCAGTCGGGACACGACGGAACCGTTGTGGTCAGTGCGTCGGGCCCGGCCGCGCGAGCGATGTCGAGCATGCGAACGCGAGTGGCGTCGTAGGCAGCAAAGAGTTCAGTCATGGAGTGAGTGTGGCTTTCTTCGTTGTCAGGGTTAGAGATCGGGGAGAGCTTTAGGAACGAGATTCTCGGCGGCGCCGCCGTCGACTTCAAGCAATTTGCCGGTAATCCAGCACGCCGCCGGTGAGGCGAGGAACAACACCGCATCGGCAATGTCTTGGGGCGTTCCATTGCGACGCATGAGTGTGTTCGCGTGCATCGTGTCGCGAATTTCGGCACCGCGAGTTGAAAGGTAAGTGGCGAGCGCATCGGTTTCGATCGCGCCTGGAAGCACGGCGTTCACACGAATGCGTGGTGCGAGTTCCGCCGCCATCAACTTGGTGAGATGCGACTTGGAGTTTTTCGTGAGGCTGTGGGTGAACGAACCGCGCAACGCGTGTTGGCCGGCAACCGAACTGATGTTGATAACCGAAGCGTTGTCGCTATTGAGTAGGTGAGGCGTGGCCAGACGAACAAGTTCAAACGGCACCGACACGTTGAAGTGAAACGACTTCTCGATCTGATCGACGGAGGTTTCGAGGTACGGCTTTGAAACTGAGCCGCCGGCGTTGTTGACGATAATGTCGAGCCGGCCGAATTCGGCCACGGAGCGATCGACAATGTTCGCGAGTTCGCTGAGGTCGTTCACGTTGCCGGGAAGCACAAGTGCTCGACGGCCGAGCAACCGAACTTCAGCAGCGACCGATTCAAGATCGGCTTCGGTTCGGGCGGTGAGCACGACGTCGGCACCGGCAGCCGCGAAGGTCGTGGCGATCGCAGCCCCGATGCCTTTGCCGGCACCGGTGATGATGGCGACCTGGTCAGTGAGCAGGAATCGGTCGGTGCGCTCGGCATCGGAAGTCATGGCGACACGGTAGGCGAACTTATGCTTGCAAGGTCTGGCTGAACCGTACTGGTCGTTGGAACTAATGGACCCTCGGGTCCTTCAACGTGAAGAGTGATTAATCAGGTGCGAGACTCGCTCAATGTTCCAAGACGGGTGGGAGGATTCTGCGGTGATGCTTGGGAGTCTTTCCCCGAGCGCGACCTCCGCAGCTCTAGAGCTCACCCTGGATGATGGCTGGTATCCGATGAACCCAACCATCGCGTCAGATGGCAATGGATTTCGGCTCATCGTTCGAACCGTGAACTGGATCAACGAAGGTGGTCGCTACACC
>CAIPQK010000162.1 GCA_903867185.1 uncultured Candidatus Nemicrothrix sp.
GGCAATGACGCGGCGGATGAGTTGGCGGCCGGCGGGGTCGATGCCGGCAGTGGGTTCATCGAGAAACGCGACATCGGGACGACCAACCAGAGCCAACGCGAGCGAGAGGCGTTGTTGCTCGCCACCCGACATCGAGCGCCAGGTCGAGGATCGGTGATCAGCTAACCCAACAAGTTCAAGCAGCTCGTCGGGGTTGATGGGGTCGTCGTAGTACGACGCGAACAGGCGGAGTGCTTCGGCGGGGCGCATGCCCGTGGCAACGCCGCCGGATTGCAACATCACACCGATGCGGGCGACGAGCTGACGATGCTCGGCAACGGGATCGAGGCCAAGAACTCGGACCGAACCAGCGTTGGGCCGGCGGTAACCCTCGAGGGTCTCAACCGTCGAGGTCTTCCCCGCTCCGTTGGGGCCAAGAAGTGCGGTGATCTGACCGGGCATGGCCGTAAACGACAGGCCGTCAACGGCGATTCGATCGCCATAGCGAATGGTGAGGTCGGTGACCTCGATCGCAGGCTGGGACTCAGGAGAAACCACGATCTGACGCTACCGGGCCGACGACTACGGTTCAGAACCGTGATCGACGTTCGCCGAATCCGTTCTGACTACGACGCCGTGCGTGCTTCGCTGGCCCGCCGTGGCGACGAAGGGGCTCTGCGCGACCTCGCTCAGGTCGCTGAACTCGACGAGAAGAGCCGTCAGATCTCTGCTGAGCGCGATGATCTGCGGGCAAAGGTCAATGGACTGTCCAAAGAGGTCGGCCAACTGCGTCGCGACGGCGATACCGCTGGGGCCGAAGCGTTGCAAGAACAGAGTCGTGAACTTGGCGATCGCGAGCGTGAAGTTGCCGCCGCTGCCGACGAGGTTGCTGGCCAGATCCGCGACCTTCTCTTACATATCCCAAATCTCCCTTCGCCCGATTGTCCCGATGGTGCAAGCGAGGCCGACAACGTCGAAGTGAAACGCGTTGGTGTTGGCGATGACCCGGCAGCATGGGCGGAGCATCAGCGCGTTCCGCACTGGGACATCGGCACGGAACTTGGCATTCTTGATTTGGAACGCGCCGTCAAGATGTCGGGCGCGATGTTCACGATGTTCCGAGGCCAGGGCGCAACCTTGTCGCGTGCGTTGTGTCAGGTCGCACTCGACCGCAACGCCGACGCGTTCGAAGAGGTGCGACCACCCACCGTGGTGCTCACCGAAACAATGATCAGCACTGGTCATCTTCCCAAGTTCATCGACGATGCGTATCACCTTGAACGCGACGATCTATGGGCCATCCCCACCGCTGAAGTTCCGCTTACGTCGTTAGCTCGCGATGAAATTCTGCGCGGTGCTGATCTCCCGATGCGCCTTATGGCACAAACCGCATGCTTCCGTCGTGAAGCGGGTTCGGCCGGACGTGACACCCGTGGCTTGTTACGCGTGCACGAGTTCGACAAGGTCGAAATCCTCGCTTACTCCACGCCGGAACAAGCGCCTGCGTTACACGAGGAACTTCTTGCTCGTGCCGAAGGGCTTATTGGTGCACTCGGGCTCACGTACCGAGTGCTCGATCTGTGCACCGGCGATATCGGTAATTCGTCGGCTCGTACCTTCGATATTGAGGTTTACGCACCTGGTGTCGATCAGTGGCTCGAAGTTTCTTCGGTGTCATGGTTCACCGACTATCAGGCCCGTCGCGCCAACATTCGTTACAAGGTCGAGGGTGCGAAGGGCAACGAGGTCGCCCACACGTTGAATGGTTCTGCGCTTGCCGTGCCACGTGTTTGGGCCGCAGTTGTCGAAACTCATCGCCAGCCCGATGGCACCGTGCGTATTCCTGAGATTCTGCAGCCGTACATGCGCGGCGCAACCTCAATCGGCTGATTCAAGCGTGATTCTCCTCCGTCGATTCGCTGTGATTGCGGTCGGTGGCGTACTTGGTTCATGGATGCGCTGGCGATTGTCGGTGTGGTTTCCAGTCGCATCAGGAACATTTCCAACCACGACGCTGGCCATCAATCTTGTTGGCTCCGCGCTTATCGGTGTGGTGTTGGTGTTATTTCTTGATCGCCAACCACCACGACTGCTCACTCATTCGTTTCTCGGCACGGGCATTCTCGGAGCATTCACGACATTCTCAACATTCACCGTTGAGAGCGCAGAGCTCTTGAGACAATCGAAACCGCTCACCGCCCTTGTCTATGTCGTTGCATCTGTTGTTGGCGGTGTCGTAGTGGCGTTGATGTCGATGCGACTTACGCGTCGAGCGATTCACCTAGAGGCCGCAACATGACCGCTTGGATTGTCGTTGGCCTTGCCGGTGCCCTTGGAGCAACGAGTCGTCACGCAGTGGACATTGGTCTGCGGCGTTGGTTCCCTAAGGGCCCGTCAATCGGCATTCTCGTAGTGAACTCGCTTGGCTCGTTCGTTCTTGGAATCGTTGTCGGAGTTGTCGCAACGCGAACGATCGACGAGAACCTCCGCCTTGGGGTTGCTGCCGGTTTCTGCGGAGCCTTCACCACGTTTTCAACCTTTGCGGCTGAACTCGCTGGTCTCGTGAATGATCGCAATCACCGGATGTTGGTGCAGTGGACAGCGATGATGGTGCTCGGTGGCGGTCTCGCTGCCTACGCCGGCATCGTTCTCGGACGCGTTTGATGACTTCGGCTTGGTGCGGGCAAGAAACCTGGAGTGAACTGGAACTATGAGCGCAGCCCCGGAACTCGATGTCCTACGTGCGGAACTCCAAGAAAAGGGCTTGCGTCGCGCCGAGTTGCTCGAAGACCCATTCGCTCAGTTCGATGCATGGTTCGAGTTCGCCAAGAGTGTGAACACTCATGAGCCCCATGCCATGGTGCTTTCAAGTGTTAGTGCAGACGGAATGCCGTCGTCTCGACATGTGCTGTTGAAAGGTATGGATCACGGCTTTGTGTTCTTCACGAACTACACGAGCCAAAAGGGTCGTGAACTGACCGATCATCCGCAGGCTTCGATCTGTTTCCCTTGGAACATTCTTTCGCGCCAAGTTCGAGTCGTTGGCACCGTTGAGAAAGTGACCGAGGCGGAAAGCGACGAGTACTTCAGTACGCGACCACGCGGCAGTCAGATTGGGGCTTGGGCTTCGCATCAGAGCGAAGTGATGGCCGATCGCTCCGTTCTCGAATCTCGCTGGGCAGAAACCGACGCGCGGTTTGAGGGTGTGGATGTTCCCCGTCCTCCCCATTGGGGTGGATTTCGTGTGCTGCCGCGCGAGATTGAGTTCTGGCAAGGTCGACAATCACGATTGCATGATCGGTTCCGCTACACCGCCGACGCGTCGCAGCCAGCCGGTTGGCGCGTCGAACGGCTCAACCCCTAAAGGCGCAACCGTTAGGGCAGAACCTTCATGACCTCTTCGGCCAACAGGTGAATGTGGTCGAGGTCGTCCATGTCGAGCACCTGCAGGTACATCCGCGTAGCGCCGGCTTCTGCGAACGACGCGATCTTGTCGAGCACCTGTGCGGGTGAACCGGCGGCGCCGTTCTGAATGAGTTCGTCAACCTCGCGGCCGATGCTCTGTGCACGCCGTGCGACCTCAGCATCGTTGGCGCCAACACACAACACCTGCGCAACGGAATAGACCATCGATTCTGGATCGCGACCGCGTGCTTCACATGCGGCGCGCACGTTGTCACACGAGGCGCGATAGATCTCGACTGGAGGGAATGGAAGGTTGAATTCGCTGGCGTATTTTGCCGCTAACGCTGGGGTGCGCTTGGGGCCATAGCCGCCCATGACGATCGGCGGCCCACCAGGCTGAACGGGCTTAGGAATCGCAGGCGAGCCGACGATGGTGTGATGTTGCCCCTCGAATGAGTACTGCGAATCGAGCGGCGTGTTCCACATGCCCGTGATGATTTCGAGCTGCTCTTCAAGAATGTCGAAGCGTTGCCCAAGTGTGGGGAACGGAATGCCATACGCGGTGTGCTCGGCATCGAACCAACCAGCACCCAGACCAAGTTCGATACGACCGTCACTCATGTCATCGATCTGCGCGACGGCTACTGCAAGCTGGCCCGGCAAACGGAATGTTGCCGAAGCGACGAGTGTGCCAAGTCGAATGGTGCTGGTCTCTCGTGCAATCGCCCCGAGAGTGACCCACGAATCGGTGGGGCCGGGAAGTGGGTTGCCCTCGCCCATACGCAAGTAGTGATCGGAACGGAAGAAGGCGTCGAACCCGAGCTGTTCGGCGAGTTGCGCAACCGCGAGTTGCTGGCGGTATGAAGCGCCCTGCTGGGGTTCAACGAAGATGCGAAGTTCCATGCCCCGAGGTTACTTGTCGTCGTCCCGGGCCTTGCTGAGTAAGGCGATGAACACGATGAGCGCTATCACAAGGCCAAGGATGATGCCGATGCGAGTCGGGCCGACATCGTTGATCCATTGTGTGATGTGTCCGTTGAGGTTGAACATCCAACCGGCAATGCCACCGCCTGAGGTGTTGCCGTTCAGAACGCGTAGTTCGTACCAGCCGTAATAGGCCACGTAGAGACCCGCGAGCACAAGCAGCACGCCAGAGATGCGATTGATGTAGGGCAGCACTCCGCGCATCTTCTTCACGATCCCTTGGCGAGCGAGTGCGATCGCAAGAGTAAGCACGATCAACACGAGCCCCATGCCCAGTGCGTAGGCAACAAACGCACCGAGACCAACGAAGAAGTTCTGTTGCTCGATCACGGTTGAGATCGCAGCAATAAATAACGACAACGTGCAGCTCAGAGAAACGAGTGCATAGGAAACGCCGAAGACGAAGACCGAACCAAGTTCGCGTCCTTCAGGGCCTTTCGAAATCCTTGGCAAATTCACGGTGATTTCGCGACCCATGAGCAAACGAATGCCGAGGATTATCAGAACAACACCCAACACGATGGTGAGCCAAGGCAACTTGTCGTTGATGGAAGAAAGAATTGGATCAAGAACAAGTCCCA
>CAIPQK010000163.1 GCA_903867185.1 uncultured Candidatus Nemicrothrix sp.
GGTGTAGCGACCACCTTCGTTGATCCAGTTCACGGTTCGAACGATGAGCCGAAATCCATTGCCATCTGACGCGATGGTTGGGTTCATCGGATACCAGCCATCATCCAGGGTGAGCTCTAGAGCTGCGGAGGTCGCGCTCGGCGCAATAGCGCCAAGAAGCACCGCGAGTTCTTCATCGCCCTTACTGAACATTCAGGGAGTCTCGCACCTGATCACCAACGATTCACATCCCTATTTTGAGTGGTCTATCGGCGAAACGGCCCAGAACGACATCGGACCCGCCAATAGCGGGTCCGATGCACATCACGTTGTCAATCTGAATCAGGTTGGAATGCCCGTCGTTCCCAGCGATGCAGCGCTAGTGCCAATCGCATTCTTCGCCACAACCGTGAACGTATACGTAGTGCCCGATGTCAGGCCGGCGATCGAACACGTCAGCGCCGTGCCCGACACCGTGCACGTTCCCGCAACCACACCAGTGCTCGTTGATGCCGTCACCGTGTAGCCCGTAATCGCTGAGCCACCATTTGCTGGGGCAACCCACGAAATCGCAGCCGTCTTCGTTGCAACGGTTCCACCAACTTTGACTGTTGGCGCAGCCGGCGTTGCCGGAACCGTTCCCACCGAAGCTACCGCAGTTGCCGATGGCGTCGCCGTTACACCCGGCGAGTCGAAGCTCGTACCGTTCGCGTTCTTGGCAGTCACCTTGAACGTGTACACCGTTCCGTTAGTGAGACCCGTGATTGAACACGTCAGCGCTGTTGCCGACGCCGTCGTACACGTTCCAGACGAAACACCAGCAGCGGTGTAAGCCGTTGCAGTGAACCCGGTAATAACCGAGCCGTTGTTGGCCGGTGCAACCCAGGTCACCGTTGCCTTACCGGTACCGACTGCAGCACCAACCTTGATGGTCGGGGCTGCAGGAGTAGCCGGCACTGCTGCCGGCGTTACCGCGGCCGACGCCACCGAATCCGCACTCGAGCCAACAGCGTTCGTAGCCTTCACCTTGAACGTGTAGGCCGTGCCATTGGTAAGGCCGGTGACCACACAGGTCGTTGCTGTTGCCGGAGAAGGTGTGCAGGTCTTACCCGTCACCAAGGTCGTTCCTGTGTAGGTCGACACCGTGTAACCGGTAATCGCCGAACCACCATTGGCCGGAGCAACCCAGGTGAGTTGCACAGACAGGTGGCCCTTCACCACAGTCGGTGCAGCAGGAGCGGTTGGTGCAACGGCGGGAATGATCGCTGCTGAGGCAGCCGATTCAGTTGAACCAATTGCGTTCGTGGCCTTCACCTTGAACGTGTATTCGGTTCCGTTGGTAAGCCCAGTAACTGTGCATGTCAGCGCAGTTACCGGGTTCGGCGTACAGGTCTTACCCGCAACCAACGTTCCACCCGCATAGGTCGCAACCGTGTAGCCGGTGATTGCTGAACCGTTCGTTGCCGGAGCAACCCAGGTGACTGTCACCTGCGCATTGCCGCGAGTGACCGTCGGCGCAGCCGGTGCAGCTGGTGCACCAAGCGGCGTTGCCGCCGCAGACGCAGCCGAGTCGGAGCCAGGACCAACATCGTTCGTGGCCTTCACCTTGAACGTGTACGCCGTGCCATTGGTGAGACCAGTGACATCACAGGTCAGACCAGTTGCCGGACTCGGCGAACAGGTCTTGCCACTAACCAAGGTTCCACCGGCATAGGTCGACACGGTGTAACTGAGAATCGCCGAACCACCATTGGCCGGAGCAACCCACGTAACCGTGACCTTCGCATCGCCCTTCACCACAGTCGGTGCAGCCGGTGCAGTCGGCGTTGTTGCCGGAGTCACTGCTGCCGAGGCAGCTGAGTCGGCCGATCCGAGTGCGTTCGTCGCTTTCACGATGAACGTGTATTCAGTTCCGTTAGTGAGTCCCGTCACCGTGCACGTGAGCGCCGTTGCCGGTGAAGGCGTACAGGTCTTGCCCGTCACCAACGTTCCACCCGCATAGGTCGCAACGGTGTAGCCGGTAATCGCCGAACCACCATTGGCCGGCGCAACCCACGTAACGGTGACCTTCGCGTCACCACGAGTAACGGTCGGTGCAGCCGGAGCAGATGGAGCACCCGCTGGAGTCACTGCGTTCGACGGGGCCGAATCGGGGCCAGGACCAACATCGTTCGTGGCCTTCACCTTGAACGTGTACGCCGTGCCATTCGTCAGACCAGTGACATCACAGGTCAGACCAGTTGCCGGGTTCGGCGAACAGGTCTTGCCACTCACCAACGTTCCACCCGCGTAGGTCGACACTGTGTAACTGAGAATCGCCGAACCACCATTGGCCGGAGCAACCCACGTAACCGTGACCTTCGCATCGCCCTTCGCCACAGTCGGTGCCGCGGGAGCAGCCGGCGCAACAGCCGGAGTCACTGCGTTCGACGGAGCCGAATCGGAGCCAGGAGCAACATCGTTCGTGGCCTTCACCTTGAACGTGTAGGCCGTGCCATTCGTGAGTCCAGTCACGTCACAGGTCAGACCAGTTGCCGGACTCGGCGAACAGGTCTTACCAACAACCAACGTTCCGCCCGCATAGGTCGACACCGTGTAACTGAGAATCGCCGAACCACCATTGGCCGGAGCAACCCACGTAACGGTGACCTTCGCGTCACCACGAGTAACGCTCGGTGCAGCCGGAGCAGCCGGAGCCGACGCCGGGGTCACCGGGCTCGACGGCTCGGACAGCTCAGCAGCACCATTCAAGTTCGATGCAGCAACCTTGAAGGTGTACGTCGTGCCATTGGTGAGACCAGTGACGTTGCAGGTGAGGCCAGTTGCCAGCGTTGGCGAACAGGACTTACCGCTCACCAAGGTTCCACCTGCATAGGCCGTCACCGTGTAACCGGTAATGGGTGCACCGCCGTTGTTCGCCGGAGCATTCCACGTCACTGTCGCCTGAGCATTTCCGCGAGTGGCAGAAGCAATCGACGCTGGGGACGGAACCGTCGACGGAGTCACCGGCGCGGATGCCGACGAGAACTCACTCCAACCGATGCGGTTATGGGCCTTGAGTTTGAACGTGTACGCCGTGCCATTGGTGAGACCGGTGACGTCACAGGACAGACTCGATGGCGTCGCCGGACTACAGGTGGCGATCTCCGAACCGACACCGTCGAACGCAGCCACCACGATCTGGTCAGGGTCCGCACCCACCTTTTCGGCATTGGTCAACGCTCGCCATGACACCAGGACGTTCTGATCACCATGCGTCCCGGTCGGAACCGCGGTGATCACAGGAATGTCGACGAGGCCGCCGTCGTTGGTGAATGTCCAACCGAGTGTCGATACAAGGTTGCTGTGAGCAGTCGCGGCTGCGACCAACCAGGTGTGGTTCGAGGCATCGATCGCCACGTTGTGGGCAATCTCGGTGTCGTTGTTCCAGCCAATGAGCGTTGCTGTCCAGTTGTCCTCGGAAATCGCTGAAAGAGCGAAGCCGTTGGTCATCGAGGTCACCGACTTCAGGTGCCAAGCCGCAAGCGACTGATCGAAGGACGTTGCTCCCGCGAACATTCCATTCATCGACAGCACGTTGCTGACATCCCAGGCGCCGACGTTCTGATTAAACGAAGTCGCCTTCATGAACATGCCGTTCATGTTCGTGGCCGCACTGGTGTTCCAGCCGGTGATGTCGCTATTGAACAGCGTCGAGCCCGCAAACATGTTCGAGAAGTTGGTGACGCGGCTGACGTCCCAACTGCTCATATCGAGGTTGAAGCTCGGGTTGTTGGCGAAGGCCGACGACAGATTGGTTACCGCATACGGAAGAGCCGGCAAGCGGTCAAGGTGCGTGGCTCCGTTAAAGGCGCCGGAAAGGTCGCTCACTCCGGACTCGCCCCAACCGTTCACACTAAGGATGCAGTTTGCTCCCGTGTAACCAGCGGTATCGCCGAAGTGGCTGAAGACACCAGCCACGCTCACTCTGTACAGATCGGCCGTTCCATAGGTGTGGGTCGGGAACGTTGTTCCGGTGAACTGATCAATTGTTCCGTCACCCCAATCGATGACCGGGTCATCAGCAATCACGCCACCAATTGGAAGAGTGATTGTCGTTGACTGGCACTCATCCACAGTCGTATCGACGATCATCGTCATCGGCTGCCTCGACGTCGGGCCGGCGTCGTAGAGGCCCCAGCCGAGCGTGTCAGTCAAGTACTGATGGGCTGAAATCCCAGATGGCGAGTACACGATGTTCGACTGCATGTAGTTCACTCCGCGCACGGTTGCCGGCCACGCCGCCCAACCTCGAAGCGAATCCGCGTAGTTGCTGGCCGACATTGGCGTCGCTGAAAGGAAATCAATTGCGGATCTCAGATTCTCAAGATGCCAAGTCGACAACGAGTGATTGAACGCTGATCCATAGAACGCGTACGTGGCCCAATTCAGATTGTGAACGTCCCAAGCGCTGAGGTCTTGGTTGAACGATCCCGCCCAAAGGAACATTGAATTCATCGAAACGAGATTCGAGACGTTCCAACCATTTAGTGGTTGATTGAACGCCGGAGCCTGCTGGAACATCGAACCTGTGTCGACAAGTTTCGAGGTATTCCAGTTATGGATGTCCTGGTTGAACGAAGTCGCCGCGTAGAACATCCGATCCATTTGGGTCACATTCCCGGTATTCCAACCGCCGATGGGGCGATTAAACGCCTGTGCGTCGGAGAACATCCCCGACATTGACGTCACTTTGGAGGTGTCCCAGCTATGAATGTCTCCATTAAACGTGACTGCACTGTTGAACATGCGCGACATGTCAGTGACATTCGAGGTATCCCAAGTGTTCAAATCACGATTGAACACCGTCGCGTGATCAAACATGTTGGACATGTTGGTCACGCGTGATGTGTTCCAATTACTCAAATCCTGATTGAAACTGTTCGCGTACGAGAACATGCCGGACATATTTGTGACGTGTGACGTGTCCCAAGTGCTCAGGTCCTGGTTGAAGGTGGAGTTGGCAGAGAACATCATCGAGGTATCGGTAACCGATGCAGGCAATGCTGCCGGAACGCTCACGAGGTTTCGTGTGCCCCACAACGCCGAGTTCATCGACGTGGTACCGAGACCACCAAAGGATTCGACCGACGTGAGGCAGCCGCTGCCTTGCCAGCCGCCAAATTGACCGAAGGCATAGGCCTCACCGGTCGCGGTGACGTGGAAGATGCCTGAACCGAAGGTATGGGCCGGCCAGTTCGCACCGAGGCCCAGTTTTTGGACCGTTCCGTCGCCCCAGTCAATGGTGAGACCGCGGACATCGTGGAACGGAAGTGTCACGGTTGGGTCGCAACCGTTCGCGGTCGTGTCGATGGTCAATTGCATCGGCGATTCGGGCGCGGGGCCGTCGTCAATGATTGTCCAACCCATGTCATCGACCAGATGCTTCCGCGCTTCGACAGCATTCGAGCGATACGGACGACCAGTAGCTCCCAGCGTCACATTGCGCTTCACGTTCTGGCCCGACCAGTTGTTGAGGGCAATGTCGTAGTAGTAGGTCGTGAACGCAGAGTTATTGAACATGCCCGTCATGTTCGTGACTTCGAGAACGTTCAGGAATGAAATATCACGATCGAACTTGGGAGTACTCGCAAACGCGTACGACATGTCAGTCACAGCCGACGTGTTCCAGTAATCAATCCGGATATAGGAGTTACTGGCACCGTCGAAGATATGGGACATGTTGCGGAGTTTGGACACATTCCAATACCGAATGTCGCGATCAAAGGTTGATGCATTCGCGAACATGTACGACGCATCAACGACGTTGCTCATATTCCAGCGATCGACCCAACCGTTGAACGACTTTGCTCCGTCGAACATATGAGACGTCGTCGTCGCGTAACCCAACTCCCACTGGTAAAGCTCGGCATTAAAAGTGGTCGCATCGCGGAAGGTATTGGAGAAGTCCGTAATCGCCCCAGGCGCTCCTTGCGGAACCCATGTGAGCTTTGACCAACCGCGGAATGCGCCTGGCATAGCCGTCATACGGACGTTGCCCCACTGACCCACCCACGTCATGCACGGACCACCGCGCAATGCGTTGCCGTTACCGAACGTCGGGATCTGACCCGAAATCGATACGTCGTGAACGTCAGTGTCGGTATAGGTATGTGAGTTGATACCCGAAACAGCCGACTGCGGTGCAGAACCGTCACCCCAGTCGATAGAGCCGTACATGCCTTCACCGCTCAACGCGAGTTCAAGCGTGTTGCTGCCACAGGTTGTCGATGTCGGATCCCAATGAAGGGTCATCGGCGTCATGTCATAGGGGCCGTAATCCTCGAGAGCCCATCCGGCGGCAACCAACGCATTACGAGCTGGTTGTGCGTCGGCGAAGTATTGCGACGTCGTCGTAAATTGCACATCTGTCGGCATGCGACCAGCAGCTACTTCTGAAGCGAAGTAGATGAGCGTGTCGGAATAGTTACGAGAAGAAACCGGCACGCCCCACCACGATTGGATTGCAGATCTCACAACGGGCAGCTTGACGCCAACAAGTGTGTGGTTCCACGAAGAAGCGAAGTAGAACATGAACGTCAAGTCGGTGGCAGATGCCATGTTCCACTTCGAGATGTCACCGTTAAAGGAACCAGCGCCTTCGAACATACGAGTCGTAGTCTCGACTTTTCGAACGTCCCAGGTCGAGATATCTCCGTTGAATGCGTTGGCGTACCGGAATACCTGCGCCATGTACTGAACGTTGTGAACATCCCAATCGCTGAGGTCTTGATTGAACGCATGAGCTTGCTCGAACATTGAGTTCATGTTCGTAACATTTCCGAGATCCCACGAACCAATGTCCTGATTGAAACGCTCGGCACTCGAGAACATCGAACTCGTCGACGTCACCTGAGAGACATCCCACTTCGAAATGTCACCGTTGAACGAGACGGCGTTGTAGAACATGCTGCTCATGTCCGTGACATGGGAGGTGTCCCAACCGCTCAAGTCGCCATTGAATGAACCAGCGTTATCGAACATTTGGGTCAGAGCGGTCACATGAGAGGTGTCCCAACCGCTCAAGTCGCCATTGAATACTGCTGCGTAAGCGAACATCCTCGAGGTATCGGTAACCGTCGATGGAAGTGACTTCGGAACAGTCCGCAGGCTGTTCGCTCCATAGAACGCACTCACCATCGAGCGGATTCCGAGATCACCGAACGACTCAACCGATGTCACGCACTGGCTGCCCTGCCAAGCACCGCTTTGACCAAAGACCTCTGCGTCCCCGGTGAGTGAAATCTGGTACGTGCCCGATTGCGAGGCGTAGTTGTGCCACGCTCCATCGCCCTGAGGTTCAGACAGTCCATCGCCCCAGTCGACAGTGAGATCTCGGACGCTGTGGATTGGCAATTGGATAAACGAGCAACCCCCAATAGAGGTATCGATCGTGAGTTTCATCGCGCTATACGGCGCAAGACCGCCGTCGACGATGTTCCAGCCCTGATCGTTTACCAGATGATCGTGGGAGTCAGACGCGATCGGTCGATACCGAATACCAGGCGCGCCGAGCGTGAGGTTCTTCTGCGTTGTTGAAGCCCCCCAACCATTCAAAATGGCGTTGTAGTTGAAGGTGGTCAAACCCGAGCCATTGAACATCCCCGTCATGTTTCGCACCGAGGAAACGTTGTACGAGCCGAGGTTCTGATCGAACCAACGGTCTCCCGCAAACATGTAGGACATATCAGTGACACGAGATGTGTCCCATGTGTTGACTTGACCGTTGAAATACGTCGCGCCGTCGAACATGTGCGACATATTTCGGACGTTTCCTGTTTGCCAATTGACAAGGCTCTGGCCAAAGGATTTTGCGCCGGCAAACATGTACGACAAATCAGTGGCGCTCGACAGACCCCAGTTCGCCGCATAGCGGTTGAAGCTTGTGGCGTTCGCAAACATGTACGACGCGTCCGTCACGTTGTAGAGATACCAGCCGTCGGACCATCCGTTAAACGACTTTGCTCCATCAAACATGTGCGATGTCGTTCGCGCTGCACTCAAATCCCAGTACAGGTCTTCATTGAGGCTCGTAGCGTCGCGGAAGGTGTTTGAGAAATCGCGGATCGCACCAGGTGACCCCTGCGGCACCCACGAAAGATGCGACCAGCCGCGGAATGCACCCGGCATCGCCGTAAGACCCAGATTTCCCCACTGACCCACAGAGGTCATACAC
>CAIPQK010000164.1 GCA_903867185.1 uncultured Candidatus Nemicrothrix sp.
ATGACGTTGCCCACGCTCAACGCCATGCTGATCGATCAGGGCATCCTCAAAGGCAACACCAACTACATCTTAAAAATCGGCGTCGTCATGCTGGTGTTGTCGTTCGTGCAAGCCGTCTTCGGCATCAGCGCCACATGGTTTGGCTCACGAGCGGGTATGGGATTTGGCCGTGACATCCGCGACCGTCTGTTTCACACCGTCACCGGATTCTCGACTCGTGAAGTCGATAGTTTCGGCGCACCGTCACTCATCATTCGCATCACCAATGACGTGCAACAGGTTCAGACCCTTGTCGTCATGTTGTGCACTTCATTTATTTCGGCCCCAATCACCATTGTTGTCGGCGTCTATCTCGCCGTTCGTGAAGACGGACCACTGTCCCTGATTCTCGTTGCCTCGATTCCGGTTCTGCTGCTTTCTATCGGCACCATCGTCATTCGCGTCATTCCTCAATACCGCGACATGCAAGAGCGCATCGACAAGATGAGTCAGGTTCTTCGTGAACAGATCGTTGGTATGCGCGTTGTTCGAGCCTTTGTTCGAGAACCGCTTGAAACACAGCGATTCGACGAAGCCAACCAGCGGCTCACACGCACAGCGACACTCACCAGTCGTTACATGTCGTCGATGTTTCCCACCGTGATGTTGGTGCTCAATGTTTCAAGCGCAGCAGCCGTGTGGGTTGCAGCGAATCGCATTGGTGCAGGCGATATGCAGATTGGCGCCCTCATCGCTTTCCTCACCTATCTGGTTCAAATCCTCATGGCCGTGATGATGGCAACCTTCGTCGCAGTCATGTGGCCGCGTGCTTCCGTGTGCGCTGAGCGAATCAATGAAGTTCTCGACACTGACTCCTCCATCATCACGTCACCGACGCCGGTCACTGAGCTTTCTGGAAAAGGAACCCTCGAGTTTCGCAATGTGGGGTTCTGTTATCCCGGCGCTGAGATTCCTGTGCTTTCGAACGTTTCGTTCACCACTCGTCCTGGACAAACCACCGCGATCATCGGTTCTACAGGTTCCGGTAAAACCACCCTGGTCAATCTTGTTGCTCGACTCATCGACAGCACCGAGGGTTCGATCCTGATCGATGACGTCGACGTTCGCGATCTCGAACCAGATACCCTTTGGAAGCGTGTTTCGGTTGTTCCGCAGCGTCCCTATTTGTTCTCCGGGACTATTCGATCGAACTTGCTGTTCGCCGACCCCGAGGCTTCCGAAGCCGACCTCTGGAAGGCATTGGAGATTGCGCAGGCCGCTGATTTCGTCAATGCGATGACGGACAAACTCGACTCCCCCATCTCGCAGGGCGGCACAAATGTTTCTGGTGGGCAACGCCAGCGTCTTGCGATTGCCCGCTCACTGGTTCGCAAACCAGGGATCTACGTCTTCGACGATTCGTTCTCGGCGCTTGACCTCGCCACCGATGCCCGCCTTCGTACTGCGTTAGCCCCGGTTACCTCAGACGCCGCGCTCATCATTGTCGCCCAACGCGTGTCCACCATCAAACATGCTGACCAAATCCTTGTACTCGACAATGGCGAATGTGTCGGGGTTGGAACCCATCACGAGTTGCTTGCCAACTGTCCCACGTACGCGGAAATCGTCGAATCTCAGATGACTGCTGAGGAAGCCGCATGAGCGATTCCTCCGACATGAAACGCAATGGCGCGCCGACCCCAACTCAGGTTGGACCGCGAATGAGCAGCGTCGCGGTACCGGTTGAAAAGCCAAAAGATTTCCGCAACTCCACCTTGCGACTCATCTCTTGGACACGTCCAGAACGATTCCGCCTTGCCCTAATTATTTTTACCGCTGTACTCAGCGTGTGCATGTCGGTGGTCGGTCCGAAGATTCTCGGCAACGCGACCAACGTCATCATTGAGGGCGTTCAATCTCCCACTGGCATCGATTACTCCGCTCTTCATAAAACATTGCTTCTCGTCGGATCGCTGTATCTCTGTTCCGGTGCTCTCGCCTACTCCCAAGGTTTCTTGCTCGCTGGTGTCATCCATCGCACGATGAGACGGCTCCGCTCTGCTGTCGAAGACAAAATCAACCGGCTTCCACTCGGTTACATCGACAAAACACCGCGGGGCGATCTTCTGAGTCGAGTCACCAATGACATCGACAACATCGCTCAGAGCCTCGCTCAGACGCTGAGCATGCTCTTTATCTCGGTCCTCACCATCTTTGGTGTGCTCATCATGATGCTGTCGATTTCACCGCTTCTTTCGCTCGTGGCGGTGGCAACTGTTCCCCTCACGATGTTCACCATCAAGTTCATTGCCGGAAAATCGAAAAAGCGTTTCATTGCGCAGTGGTCCCATACCGGATCGTTAAACGCGATTGTTGAAGAAACGTTTGCCGGTCACTCGCTTGTCAAAGTGTTTGGTCAACAGCAGGCCACTGAGAATCGCTTTGAGGCGACAAATCAGACGCTTTACGACGCTTCATTCGGCGCTCAGTTCATTTCTGGAATCATCCAACCGGCGATGATGCTTGTTAGCAATCTCAACTACGTCGCTATCGCAGTTATCGGTGGCTTGCGAGTAGCGTCAGGCAGCTTG
>CAIPQK010000165.1 GCA_903867185.1 uncultured Candidatus Nemicrothrix sp.
CGCGCTGCTTCAAATTCGCGCAGCGGAAGCACTGAATTTTCGTAGACAGCGGCAGAAAACTGAGCGGCGGGGATAGAGAGGCCCGGAGCTACGCCTGTCCATACGTGCATGAGTGGGTCTGATCCTTCGGGAACCGAGATACGAGGCATGCCAACACGCTAGGACTCGGCGACTGAACATGCTTGAAGAATCCGCAGAGCGGTAACCTTCGCCGGTGCTTCAGCTTTCGTCTGCGATCCTCAACGACCTTCTTGCACACCTCGTCGATGGACTTCCTGATGAGGCCTGTGGCCTGCTTGGTGGCAAGCCTGCAACGGGAAGCGATCCGTGTGTGGTTGATGCCTGGTGCCCCAGCCCTAACAACGCAGCGTCGAGTCGTGTCTACACAATCGATCCCAAGGTGCATATGCGGGCCGATCGGGACGCGGAAGACCGGGGTTCGGAACTTGTCGGGGTCGTTCACTCCCACACACACTCCGAGCCGTATCCGTCGCCAACTGATGTCGCTCAGGCCCCTGATCCGGCCTGGCACTACGTCATCGTCTCGTTCCGGCTCGGCCAGCCAATGGTGCGTTCGTATCGGATTATCGAGGGTGAAATCACCGAAGAGGCCGTTGTCGTAGCGGATCGCTAGAATCCAGACCTATTGGGTCGACATTTGGCCCTCGGTCGTCCACAATGGAGGGCCGGTCTGAACCCCCCCTTTGCACCGCGTCTCAAGAGGTCCTCGATGGCTGTTTACTCCTCGGTACTGGAAATGATCGGCAACACGCCGATGGTCGACGTCTCCATTCTCAGCCCGAACCCGAACGTGCGCATTCTCGGGAAGATGGAAAGCCAAAATCCTGCGGGCTCAGTGAAGGACCGCATCGCGTTGTCGATGATCGAAGACGCCGAGGCCGACGGAACGCTGACCCCGGGTAAGACCATCATCGAACCATCCTCGGGTAACACCGGCATTGCGCTCGCGATGATTGCCCGCATCAAGGGCTATCCGATCAAGATCGTGCTTCCCGAAAATGTTTCGGTCGAACGCCGTCAGCTGCTTGAAATCTTTGGCGCTGAAATCATTCTCTCGCCGGGTTCAGAGGGTTCGAATGGCGCAGTGAAGCGAGCGATCGAAATTGCTGAGCAACATCCCGAGTGGGCGTTTCTCTACCAATATGCGAACGAAGCCAACCCGCAAGCGCACTACGACACCACTGGTCCCGAAATCTGGGCCGATGTTCCTGAGATCACGCATTTCGTTGCCGGTCTCGGAACTTCAGGAACCCTCATGGGTGTTGGTACGTTCCTGAAAGAGAAGAATCCGAACATCAAAATTCTTGCTGTGGAGCCTCCGCTTGGAGAAAGCGTTGAAGGCCTGCGCAATCTCGACGAGGGTTACATCCCACCGGTGTACGAAAAGTGGGGCGGACCAGAACTGCTCGATGGCAAGCGCATTGTTCGTCCGCGCGAATCCATTGAGTACACCCGCCTTCTTGCCGAAAAGTGCGGCATCTTCTCGGGCATCTCGGCCGGTGCAGCACTTGCGGGCGCTGTTCGTGTCGCCTCGCAGATTGAATCGGGAACCATCGTGTTTATCGTTTGCGATGGAGGGTGGAAGTACCTCTCAACGGGCGCCTGGACCGACGACATCGACGACGTCACCGATCGCGCTTCCAAGATCATCTACTTCTAACGAGCCCGATTGACCCGGTGATGGGGGAGTACCCTCACTCCGTGGATTCAAGGCCGATCGGCATGTTCGATAGCGGTTTCGGCGGCCTCACCGTCGCTCGTGCGCTTATCGACCTCATGCCCGATGAGGATCTGGTCTACGTCGGCGATACAGGTCGTTACCCCTACGGTCCACGGGATCTTGGTGAAGTGCGGGAGTTCGCTCTCGAAATCACCGATCACCTGGTGCGCAATCACGATGTCAAAGTGGTGGTCGTTGCGTGCAACACCGCTTCCGCAGCGGCGCTCGATGAACTTCAACGGATCACCCCTGTTCCCGTTATCGGCGTTATCGAACCAGGTGCCGCTGCTCTTCTCGATGCGACACGCAACGGTCGTGTTGGCGTGATCGGAACGGTTGGAACGATTGGTTCAGGCGCCTACCAACGCGCAGTAGCGGCACATGGTCGTGAGATTGAATTGTCATGTGCTGCATGTCCAGGTTTCGTCGAGTTTGTTGAGCGCGGCGAAACCGATTCGGAACAGGTGCATGTATTGGCACAGCGCCTCCTTGCGCCTCTGGTCGATGCCGAAATCGACTCGTTGCTCCTGGGTTGCACGCACTACCCATTTCTTGCCCGCACGATTTCCGATGTGATGGGGCGTGACGTTGTTCTCGTCGATTCAGCGGACGCAACTGCGTTCACGGTCCGGCAACTACTGATTGATGCAGGTACGACTCAGTCAGGTTCGGGTGATGGGGCTCACCGATTTGAGTCATCTGGCGACGTTGAGGCGTTTCGGGGGCTGGGGCGTCAGCTGCTCGGGCCGGAACTCGACGAAGTCACAGCGCTTTCCTGGCCGGTTTAGTTCAGTGCGGCGTTCATGGCTGGTTTCGAATCAGCGGTGCCTGCTATTGTCTACCAATCCTGTGGAAAAGGTCGGGAATTAGTTCTCGGCCGAAAAACCCCGAAAAGGCCTCCAAGTGACGACGCTTACCCATCTTCAGCGCCTTGAGGCCGAGAGCATCCAGATCTTTCGTGAAGCGGTTTCCGAAAGTGAACGACCGGTCATGCTGTATTCGGTCGGTAAGGACAGTTCAGTGATGCTGCATCTCGCGTTGAAAGCGTTCGCTCCGTCACCGCCACCGTTTCAACTTCTGCACGTCGATACGACATGGAAGTTCCAGGCCATGTACGAGTTCCGTGATCGGCTCGTCGCTGAAAAGGGACTCGATCTTCTCGTTCATCGGAACCCTGAATGTGTCGAGCGGGGTATTAATCCTTTCGATCACGGCTCAGCGACACATACCGATATGTGGAAGACCGAGGGTTTGAAACAAGCGCTCGATCTTTACGGTTTCGATCTTGCGTTCGGAGGTGCTCGTCGTGACGAAGAGAAGTCGCGGGCCAAAGAACGCGTCTTCTCGCTACGTTCGGCGCAGCATCGCTGGGATCCCAAACTGCAACGGCCTGAACTTTGGCATCTCTATAACGCTCGCAAGGCCCCAGGCGAGAGTGTGCGCGTTTTCCCGATTTCGAACTGGACCGAACTCGATATTTGGCAGTACATCCATCGCGAACAGATACCGATTGTTCCGCTGTACTTTGCCGCTAAACGCCCTGTGATTGAGCGTGACGGCGCACTCATCATGGTCGACGACGATCGCATGCCGCTTCAGCCCGGTGAAGTTCCTGAGATGCGCAGCGTCAGATTCCGCACGCTCGGTTGCTATCCGCTCACAGGAGCGGTCGAGAGCGAGGCCGACACGCTCACTGGAATCATCCAAGAGATGTTGCTTACGACAAGTTCAGAACGCCAAGGACGCGTGATCGATCACGACTCCAGCGGTTCGATGGAAAAGAAGAAGCAAGAGGGGTACTTCTAATGGCACACGCATCTGATGACCTCCTCGAAACAGATATCGACGCCTACCTCGATCGCCACGAACACAAGTCAATGCTTCGATTCATTACATGTGGAAGCGTTGACGATGGAAAGAGCACGCTCATCGGGCGATTGCTTTATGACTCAAAGCTGGTTTTTGAAGATCACCTTGTCGCGTTGGAAGCAGATTCGAAAAAGGTAGGAACGCAGGGTGGTGAACTCGACTTTGCCCTTCTCGTCGATGGATTAGCGGCAGAACGCGAGCAGGGAATCACCATTGATGTCGCCTACCGCTTCTTCTCCACCGAGCGTCGAAAGTTCATCGTTGCCGATACGCCTGGTCACGAGCAGTACACGCGCAACATGGTTACGGGCGCATCGACAGCTGACCTCGCCATCGTGCTTATCGATGCGCGAAAGGGAGTGCTTACGCAGACGCGTCGCCATAGCTTCGTAGTTTCCTTGCTTGGGATTCGCCACGTTGTACTCGCAGTAAACAAGATCGATCTCGTTGATTACTCCGAAGAGGTCTATCGACAAATCGAAAGCGACTATCGGGAATTCGCGTCGCAAATTGGCCTCGATGATGTCACCTGCATACCGATGTCGGCATTGGCAGGGGACAACATCACCGAAGTTGGCCCGAATATGCCCTGGTACGACGGCCTGCCACTTATGGGATTGCTGGAAGACGTGCAGATCGACGATGAATTGCAGTCGCTTCCATTTCGGATGGCCGTCCAGTGGGTGAATCGACCCGATCTTGATTTCCGAGGATTCTCAGGTCAGATCTCTGGCGGAACCGTTCGCCCGGGTGTCGCAGTTCGTGTACTCCCATCAGGGCGAGCAACCACGGTCGATCGCATCGTCACCTTCGACGGCGATCTCGAAGAAGCGGTGGCGGGTCAGTCAGTAACCATCACGCTCACCGATGAAGTAGACGTCAGCCGCGGTGACGTGATTGCGACCTCACTCGCTCCGCCCGCAGTTGCGGATCAATTCGAAGCGCACATCATCTGGATGGATGATCACGAAATGCTTCCCGGTCGTCCATATCTTTTGAAGATCGGAGCGCGCACAGTGAATGCGACGCTCGCTCAACCGAAGTACAAAGTGAATGTCAACACGCTTGAACATGTTGCGGCCCGAACTCTTGAACTGAATGAGATCGGCATCTGCAATATCAATCTCGACCGCCCGATTCCGTTTGATGCCTACGGCGAGAACCGCGATATGGGCGGCTTCATCCTGATCGACCGATTCACCAATGCCACGGTTGCGGCTGGCCTTCTGCACTTTGCGCTTCGTCGCTCCGACAATGTGCATTGGCAAGCCATCGAGGTCGACAAATCAGCGCATGCGCTTCAAAAAGCGCAGAAGCCCTGTGTTGTTTGGTTCACGGGTCTTTCAGGCTCGGGCAAATCGACAATCGCCAACATCGTCGAGCGAAAACTGTTCGAGCAGGGCCGTCACACGTATCTGCTCGATGGTGACAATGTGCGACATGGTCTTAATAAGGATCTGGGCTTCACTGATGCTGATCGCGTCGAAAACATTCGGCGAGTCTCAGAAGTGTCAGGACTGATGGTCGATGCCGGCTTGATCGTATTGGTGTCGTTCATCTCGCCGTTTATCGCTGAGCGCCGCATGGCGCGTGAGCGGGTGGGCGCTGATGAGTTCATCGAGGTCTACGTCGATACTCCGCTTGCCGTTGCGGAGGAACGAGACCCGAAGGGCCTCTACCTCAAGGCGCGTCGTGGCGAACTCGCGAACTTCACCGGTATCGATTCGCCTTATGAAGCGCCGGAATCACCTGAACTGACAGTTGACACAACATCAATGACGCCGGAGCAAGCTGCCGACCTCATCATCGATCACCTTCGTCAACACGGATTCATTAACTGAACCGAACGAGTCGGGACGAATTACGGGTGACGGGATTCCGTCTCGGAGCGATATTCCGAAGCGAGTTCTGCGACCGATCCGGGAAGCGCTCCGTTGGCAAGGTCAGCGATGGTGACGACTTCTAAGACGCGTCTGAGGCTGGCCCGAACTGCCATCCACACCACAGGCAGTTCAGCTGCAGGCCCCGTGTGGCTCATCGAACTGAGGCTTTGGTCTCGGACAGTCGCGAGCGGGCCGTCGATGGCACGAAAAATATCGGCGAGTGAAATTTCGTTCGCCGGCCGCGTGAGTACGAACCCACCGTCGGGACCGCGTTGGCTGCTCACAAGACGCGAACGCTTGAGTTCGGTCATGATGCCGCGCAAAAACTTGAGTGGGATGCCTTGCGCTTGAGCGAGATGCTCGGCCGTGACCGGGCCATCGCCCGAATTAGCGAGTTCGGCCATCGCCCGAATGGCGTAATCAACGCTCGCTTGAATGCGCATAGAGCAAGTCTCGCACGGAAGCAGAGGCGGATACCGGAGCAACACTTCAGGAGTCGGGGTGACCCACGAAACAGATCCCTCTCTGGTGGTGCACGCCCGCAACGGGGAAACGGCCTACGGTGCTGCGGTTGCACTCGATTCCCCCCACGAGAGGTACCAACTGTGAGACCAGACGGACGACGACCAGATGAACTTCGCGACGTCAGCATTGAACGCGATTTCACCGACGCTGCTACCGGTTCGGCACTGATCCGATTCGGGCGCACGATCGTGCTGTGCACTGCGTCGATCGATGAGAGCGTTCCGCGCTGGATGAAGGGCTCGGGAAAGGGTTGGGTCACCGCCGAGTATTCGATGCTTCCTGGCGCTTCGCCTGAACGTATTCGGCGTGAGGTCAGCAAGGGCTCGCCATCAGGCCGCACGCATGAGATTCAGCGATTGATCGGTCGTTCGCTTCGTGGGGTATGCGACATGGTCGCCCTAGGCGAGCGCCAGGTCGTTGTCGATTGCGATGTCCTGCAGGCCGATGGGGGAACGCGAACAGCGTCAATCACCGGTGGCTACATCGCTCTCCACGATGCATTGACCCGTGTTGTTCAAGCTGGTGGTATCGCAACTCATCCTTTGACTGAAGCCTGCGCCGCGATTTCGGTGGGCATCGTCAACGGTGCGCCCGTGCTCGATCTTCCTTATGTCGAAGATTCGGCGGCAGAAGTCGACATGAACGTCGTAATGACCGAGGGCGGTCGCTTCCTTGAGGTGCAAGGCACGGCCGAGGGCATGAGCTTCAGCCGCGAAGAACTCGACGAACTCCTTGGTCTTGCCGAGAGCGGAATTAGAGAACTCTTCACCATGCAGAAACTTCTGCTTGCCGATCCTCCACCTCGTCGGGATTGAGAATCGTGGTCGGTCAACGCCTCGTTTGTGCGAGCGCGAATCCCGACAAGGTTCGAGAGATTGAAGCGATCCTTCTCAATTGCGGTGTGGTTTTAGAGACGCGTCCGACAGAAATTGCTGATGTTGAAGAAAACGCAGAGACCCTCGAGGGAAACGCGCGGTTAAAAGCATCGGCAATCGCCATAGCAACTGGGTGCGCAGCCCTCGCAGACGACACCGGACTTGAAGTTGATGCGCTTGGTGGCGCTCCTGGTGTTCGTTCTGCTCGTTACGCCGGTGAACCGAGCGATGCTGACGCCAACATTGAAAAGTTGTTGAATGAACTGCACGCGCTTGGAGCCACGACGACTCAGCAGCGACGGGCAAGATTTCGCACGGTGGTGCTTGTGCAGTGGCCAGATGGAACTGAAACGATTGCGATGGGCGTTGTCGAAGGCCACATCGCGCTTGAGCGAGTGGGCGATGGTGGCTTCGGCTACGACCCGGTCTTCATTCCCGAAGAAGGAAATGGTCGAACGTTTGCTCAGATGAGTGCAGATGAGAAACACGCGATGAGTCACAGAGGTCGGGCGCTGCGAACGCTTGCCGAGGAACTCTCGTGACCATTCCAAGTCAGCCACCTACGCCACCACAACCTCAGCCACCAACGACGCCCGCGTTTTCGCAGCCAGTAGGAGTCCCGATAGATCCGGCGGTTCGCCCAAAGGTTCGTTGGGGACTCGGCGATGTGCTCATTGGCCTTGGGTTGTGGCTCGTTGGTGGCATCGTCGGAGCAGTCGTTCTTGTCGCCACCGGTTCATCATCGGACAGTTCCCTCACCGAGCTCAGTCTTGGTGCGCTGACCATCAGTCTCATCTGCGGGTGGCCGGGGTTTCTCGGTTGGCCGATTGTTGCGAGTTACTGGAAAGGCCAACGCAGTCTTCGGCTCGATTTTGGATTGGAACTGCGCCCGAACGATCTTGGGTGGGGACTCCTCGGTGGTCTCGCGGCGTTAGTGATCTCAGGAACGGGGGGCGTCGTCTGGTCGCTTCTTTCGAACGAGGCGACTCCAACAAATACCGATTTCCTTCCGACCAAACCTTCGGTGCTCACGGGATTGGTGATCTTCGTGCTCGTGGCAATCTGCACCCCTGTCGTCGAGGAGTTGTTCTTTCGTGGGTTGTTCCTGCGGGCCGTCGGTCGACGATGGAACCTGCCTATTGGCGTGGTCATCACGTCATTGGTGTTCGGCATGTTCCACGCACAAGGCAATTCGTTAGGTCAGGCAGCATTCATCGTCGGGGTGACCGCCTCGTACGGTGCGGTGTTCGCGGTGCTCGTGATTCGGGCCAATGGCCGCCTTGGCCCGTCGATCATTGCCCACATGTGCGTGAATGCAATCGGGGTGCTCGGGGCGCTCTACCTCTAGGCCTCTGCCGCCGAGTCGGGTAGGCGGGGCGGAAAGAGATGACGACTCGGGCGCGTCGCTTGGGCCTTCTGGGCCTGTAGCCTGCCCGAGTCAGTCTGTAGGGACTAACAAACATTCCGTTGGAAGGAGCCCGATGTCGAATCCCCCGATCGCACCGCAGGTGGCCATGGCCGCCTCCATCGCTGAGCCGGGAGCGGACATCTTCCGCATGCTCCTCAAAGATCGCATCGTCGTTCTAGGCAGCGATGTCAACGATGCAGTCGCCAATCAGATCGTTGCGCAGTTGCTCTACCTCGAGGGCGAAGATCCGGGCAAAGACATCTGGCTCTACATCAACTCTCCAGGTGGATCGATCACTGCAGGCATGGCGATTTACGACACGATGCAGTTCATCACGCCCGATGTCGGAACCATCTGCATGGGTCTCGCTGCGTCGATGGGTCAGTTCCTGCTGTGCGCCGGTGCTGCCGGAAAGCGTTACACGCTTCCTCACGCGCGGATCATGATGCATCAGCCACTTGGCGGAGTTCAGGGTCAGGCATCAGATATCGCTATTCAGGCGGAGCAGATGGCGTACATCAAGCGTCTGATGGCCGAACGCATTTCGTTCCACACTGCTCAACCGGTTGAGCAGATTCAGGTCGACTCAGAACGTGATCGTTGGTTTACCGCCGAGCAGGCAAAGGCCTACGGCATCGTCGACAACGTGATTCTTAAGCGCGGCGAGCTCACCTAAATCTGATCCGGCTCGCTAGTGCCGGGTTGTTGTGGTTCTCAGCGACGTTCCACAGTTTGTAATGGTCCATCCTTCGACGGCTTGACCGGCGGTCGTCACTTCGTCGACACGTGCCTGTCGCTCCGCCAGTGCTGCGGTCAAGGCCGCCTTCTTGTCGACCGGTGATGCCCTTACTGCATCGGCGATTTCCTGAACGAAGGTTGCCAGTACTGAAAGCTGGGCTTGGATGTCGGAGGGGGCAACGCTCGTAGCGCGTTGGAGCTCGGCGACCTGGGGCCCGAGTGTTGTTGGATCAAGGGTGACAATCGAGGTTGAGAGTGTGTCGACCTGAGAGAGTTGCTCACAGAGTTTTGTAGCCGAGCGCGTCTGTGGCTTCTTAGCGAACGCCCAGATACCGATACCAGTTGCGGCGAGGATGGCGAGGACCAAAAGAAAGAGAAAAAGCGATCGACGATTGGACCGCGCTGCACTCATCGATCTACGCGGACGCTGCGGAACCGAGAGCCCGCAATTCGTTTGTGGCGTGCTCAAACCCGTCTGGGTCTCGGAACATGGCGCTACCGACAACGAATCGATTCGCTCCGGCGCTCGCGGCCGCGGCAATTGTTGACGGTGCGATACCTCCATCGATTTCGATGTCGATATCGAGGCCTCGCTCAACGACGATGTCTCGCAGACGACGCGTCTTGTTTTCGACGGCGGAGATGTAGGACTGACCGCCGAAGCCGGGATTCACCGACATGATGAGAACGAGTCCCACTAGGTCGAGAACTTCGACAATTGCTTCGAGCGGAGTCGCCGGATTTATGACGACTGCAGGAGTGGCCCCAAGTTCGCCAATACGGCCAAGCGTTCGATGCAGGTGGCGGCAGGCCTCGGCATGGACCATGACCGTGCTGCAACCCGCCTCGACCATGGAGTCGAGAATCCATGTGGGCTCATTAACCATGAGGTGTGATTCAAATGGAATCGTCAGAAGCGGACGAATAGATGCGATCACGTCTGCCCCGAACGAAAGGTTCGGAACGAAGTTGCCGTCCATGACGTCCCAGTGGATGAGGTCAGCGCCACCTTGTTCAAGCTCCACGCAAATTTCGCCAAGCCGCGAGTAATCGGCGGTGAGAACTGACGGCGAAATTTGGATCTTGCGGGGGACTGCTGGAGTCGTCATAGCGAACTTTCTCCGAGTTGAACGTTGTTGCGACGATACCCGCCTACGCTGCTCAGGTGACCGACCATTTTGATCCCGTTCGTTCACCGCAACGATTCTCTGATCGGGCGGTGGTCGTAGACGTCGAACGACTGGTCGCCGGGGGCGTTGGATTGTCACGCCGTGAGGACGGACGTGTGGTCCTTGTCGATGGTGGACTTCCCGGCGAACGCCTTGAGGTTTCGGTTATCGAACGAAAGGGAAGCGAACACGGTCGAATTGTTCGTGTTCTTGAAGCTTCCCCTGGGCGTATCGAGCCTGTGTGTCCGCATGTCATCCAAGGTTGTGGCGGCTGCGATCTCGCCCATCTTGCCCACGGGGCGCAACTCGATGCGAAAGTGGGAATCGTTGCCGACGCACTGCGCCGACTTGGCAAGTGGAAAGAGCCAAACGTCCTCCAAGGACCAGTTCTCGATCCGTGGGGATTTCGCACAACCTTGCGGGCCGCAGTAGTCGATGGTCGAGCTGGACTTCGAATGGGCTCAAGTCACGATGTTCTCGATCTTTCCTCTTGCGCGGTGACGCATCCGCGACTCGAAGAACTACTCGTCGACGGCGAGTTTGGTGCGGCCACCGAAGTTGTTCTGAGAATCGGCATCGCCAGTGGTGAACGCATCGCGGTGGTGACTCCATCAGCTGCAGGAGTCCGACTGCCATCGGACGTCCTCGTCATCGGAGTCGATGAGCTCAAGGCCGGTCGTCGCGCATGGATCCACGAAGAAGTCGCAGGCCGAATGTGGCGAATCTCCGCAGAATCATTTTTCCAAACGCGCCCCGATGGGGCCGATGCGCTCGTCGACATCGTGAAGTCGATGGTGATCGATCTTCTTGATGACGCCCAAAGTGAGCAGTCGACGCTCGTCGACGCGTATTGCGGCGTCGGCCTGTTCGCAGGAAGCCTCATCGCCGGTCGCGACAACTGGCGGGTCGTCGCTGCCGAGCGGGGCCGATCGTCGGTCGCTGATGCCAAAGTGAATCTCGCCGACCTCGATGCCCGAGTTGTCGGCACGTCAATCGAACGATTCCGTGTTCCGCCCGCCAAAATTCTGGTCGCTGATCCATCAAGAGCAGGGTTGGGACGCAAAGCCGTCAAGGTCCTTGCTGCAGCAGGTGCTGAGCGATTCGTGCTGGTGAGTTGCGATCCAGCTGCCGCTGGACGAGACGTCGCACTCCTCAACGCCGAGGGCTACCGACCGATTGAATCTGTGGTCGTCGACATGTTTCCCCATACCCACCATGTGGAAGTTGTGACTCGGCTCGAACGCAACTGACCAAGCAAGGTCCCTATTGTCGATCGAATAGGTCGGGATTAGGGTGGGCGCATGGCGAGTTCTCCAGCACCCATCGATCCGCGTGGACCACGCACAAACCAAGCCGTTCTGGCCGGGGCGTTACTCCTTGGCTTCCTGACAGGCCAGTGGTTGGTCGTACCGGTATTTGGAGTGGTTTTGTTTCTCGGTGCGGCATTCGGCCCCAAGTGGGGTCCTGTGCTTCGCTTTTACGCTTCGGTCATTAAGCCGCGTTTGGCGCCGCCCCACGAACTTGAAGATCCGCGTCCCCCTCGTTTTGCTGCGACCGTTGGTGTGCTTTTCCTCGGCTCATCGACAATCGCATTTCTTGCAGGAGCGTCGATGCTCGGCTGGACGCTGGCAATGATCGTCGCTGCGCTCGCTGCTGCTGCAGCCACAACGGGTATTTGCGTGGGTTGCGAAATGTATGTGTTGTTTGTGCGCGTTCGTGGAGGTGTGCGGGTGGTCACGATTGAGCGTGAAGAAAGCAGACTTTTCGATACAGATCGTCCCGAACGAAAAGGTGGTTGGGCCGCTGTTCCAGCGGCACACCAAACGGGCAAGCCATTGTGGTTGGTTTTTACAACCGAATTTTGTGCCGTTTGCCCCCGTGTTGTTGAGCAGATTTCGACGCAGCGACCAGGGGACTCGGTCGTTGTGCTCAACGTCGCGGAACACCTTGATCTTGCTAGTGCCTATAAGGTCCGCCGTGCCCCGACTGTGGTTCGAGCCGAAGCCGATGGCAGTGTCATCGTGAGACTTTCGGGCGCCGACGCAGTTCGAGCGGAACTCGATGCGCTTGAACGCGAATCGGTTGCTGTCGGTTAAATGTTTGCTGTCACAGCAACGTCATTCGATGCAGAGAAACCACTCAACGGGCTGACACTTGGGGAGGTCGCTGAGCCTGAGGTTCCCGACGGTTGGGTGTTGGTCGAACTCCGTGCCGCGGCGCTTAACCACCACGATCTCTGGAGCCTCAAAGGTGTCGGGCTTCGACCGGAACAGTTGCCGATGATTCTCGGCTGTGACGGAGCGGGTGTTGACGCAGATGGCAATGAGGTCATCGTTCATGCGGTGATCGCCGATCCCGACGCGGGCGATGGCGATGAAACCCTTGACCCACGTCGATCGCTTTTGTCGGAACGGTTCCCCGGAACCCTCGCCCAACGCATCGCTGTTCCTCGGCGCAATCTGATTCCGAAGCCGGCATCGCTGACATTCGAAGAAGCGGCTTGTCTCCCAACCTCGTGGTTGACCGCATATCGAATGTTGTTCACCCGAGCAGGACTGCGTCCAGGTGACACGGTTCTCATTCAAGGGGCCGGCGGGGGAGTAGCCACTGCCGCAATAGTTCTTGCCCGCGCCGCTGGGCTTCGTGTTTGGGCGACCAGTCGGAGTGAACAAAAGCGCGCCAAGGCGCATGAACTCGGCGCCCATGCCACATTCGCAACCGACGAGCGACTCCCTGAACGTGTCGACGCGGTGATTGAAACAGTCGGCAAGGCGACGTGGGCACAGTCGATCCGCGCCGCGCGGCCAGGCGGCGTTGTGGTTGTTTCTGGAGCGACCACTGGAGATGATCCATCAGCAGATCTCACACAAGTTTTCTTCCTTCAGCGATCTGTCATCGGATCAACGATGGGGACGCGAGGTGAACTCCAACGCCTTGTTTCTATGGTTGATTCGACCGGTGTGCGACCCGTCATCGATTCGGTCCGACCTCTCTCAGACGCTCGTTCGGGGTTCGCAGAAATGCTCGATGGAGACCATTTCGGAAAGCTTGTTTTCAGTATTTGAGTCATTTTTCCCCTTTTTGTCGATGACTAATTCCTGAAGTGTCGGTTGCGAGAGAGACGAAAGACACAATCCGATCAGAAGATTTCTGTCTTTTCTTGCGCGATTGCCGCGATTCTTGCTGAAGAGTGCGCGACGCTTACCTCCCCGGTCGTCACGAGCCACCACCGATGGTGGCCGTCGGGAATCAAGGAGATAGAGCGTGAACAAACGAGAACTGGCTGCTGAACTCGCCGAGCGACTCGAAATCGACAAGAAGCAGGCTGTTGCCTTCGTCGAAGAGTTCATCATCACGATCACCGATACGGTGGCGACTGGTGAAGACGTCGTTCTTACCGGCTTCGCCAAGTTCCGCCGTGTGCAGCGCGGACCGCGTTTGGCCCGTAACCCGCAGACTGGTGCAACTGTGAAGGTCCCGGCCAAGAAGGCCGCCAAGATCACTCCGTTGAAGGCATTCAAAGATGCCGTCATCGCTGGCAAGAAGGCACCAGCCAAGAAGAAGGCTGTTGCGAAGAAGGCTCCTGCCAAGAAGGCTCCAGCCAAGAAGAAGGCCGTTGCCAAGAAGGCACCAGCTCGTAAGGCTCCAGCACGCAAGGCACCAGCTCGTAAGGCCCCGGCTCGCAAGGCTGCTGCACGTAAGGCACCTGCACGTCGTCGCTGAGCACAACGTTTGAAAGACAGTCGTTGAATGAGAAAGGCCCGGGCGCTTGCCCGGGCCTTTGTTCATTTTGTGTTCCGGATTAGCGACGCTTCGCTGTCGAATCCAGTTGGTACGCCCCCTGGGACTTGAACCCAGAACCTGCGGATTAAGAGTCCGATGCTCTGCCAATTGAGCTAGAGGCGCTTGTAAGTGGTCAACCTACCACTCCGCTCTGCGTGTGCTTGTCGTCTGAGCGCTGTTTGTTGCAGGTGATGGGTGACGTTGCGTTGTGTGAATGGCAGTGCGATGGTCGCCCGCCTTTCGACGGACGACCATCACCACAATGGGGTGACCGAGGGGACTTGAACCCCCGACCTCCAGGGCCACAACCTGGCGCTCTAACCGAGCTGAGCTACGACCACCATGAGAACGTTCATCATACGACAGGCGGGGGCTATGACCCGAACCCACATCACCGTGTCAGTCGTGACTGGACTCGGCACGTACGCTTCGGGCTAGTTATGCCTCCGTAGCTCAACTGGATAGAGCAGCCGGTTTCTACCCGGCAGGTTCCGGGTTCGAATCCTGGCGGGGGCGCTCGTCGTATCCTTCATGGGTGACAACAACGCCTGACGACGCCCTTGAATCGAGTGGGCGTCGCGGTGCAGCCATCGGAGTGTTTGCTCCGGGTCGCCGGCTTCTAACGTCGGGTCTCGTCTTGATCGTCACGCTTGTGGCGTTCGAGTCAATGTCGGTCGCGACAGTGATGCCGCTGGTGGAATCGGACCTCGGCAATCTTGCGCTTTACGGCTGGGTGTTCAGCGCGTTTTTCCTCGGGACACTTGTCGGTGTGGTGCTCGCCGCGACGGCATCGGATCGGATGAAGCCCGTCATTCCGTTCGCTGTAGGTCTGGTCCTGTTCGCTCTTGGGTTGGTCGTGGGGGGCGCGGCGTCGTCAATGTTTGTTCTCGTGCTCGGACGACTGCTGCAAGGACTTGGCGCTGGAGCGATGCCAGCGACCTCCTATGTCTGCATCGGCCGAACGTATCCACTTGAACAGCGACCAAAAATGTTCGCCTTGATCTCAAGTGCATGGATGATCCCGTCGCTTCTTGGACCAGTTGTTGCGGCATGGATCGCTCAAACTGTCGGTTGGCGATGGGTGTTCCTCGGCCTGCTTCCGCTGTCTGCAGTCATCGGGATCATCGCTATTTTCGGTGTGAGATCGGTTCCGGCTCCGACAGAACGATCGAACGATCGCAATCTGGCGAACGCGCTCTTGGTTGCGTTCGGGGCCGGACTACTTCTTGTTGGTCTCGGTTCTCATCAATTCGTTGTGGCTGTCCCAGTTTCGGTTCTTGGTCTATTGATCATGGTGCCGCCATTTCGTCGACTGACTCCGATCGGCACGCTACGAGCCCATGCTGGGATGCCAGCAACAGTTGCGGTGAGAGGCCTATTGAATTTCGGCTTCTATTCGGCCGACGCGTTCGTGCCGTTCGCAATCACCGCAGTGCGCGGAATGTCGCCGGTCTTTGGTGGTCTAGCCATGACGACTGCCTCAGTGCTCTGGACAGGCTCCTCGTGGCTTCAGGCCCGTTGGATTCGCACCCGAGGAGCGACAGTGCTCGTGGTGTTCGGTATGGCGATTATCGCTTTGGGCGCGGCAGGAATGCTGCTTGTGCTGGTGCCGTCGATTCCAGCCTGGATTGGTCTTGTGGCCTGGGCAGTCGCGGGGTTTGGGATGGGATTGGCGTTCTCGCCTCTCTCGCATGTGGCGTTAGAACTTTCCCCGAAGGACAAAGAGGGCAAGACCACGACTGCACTTCAGTTGAGTGACACTTTGGGTGCTGCTCTCGGCATCGGAATCGCTGGTGTACTCGTCTCGACAATCGGAGCAATTGCTGACTCTGAGGTCCCCGGATTGGTTGCGACGTTCGTCATGGCCACTGCAGTTGCGGGACTGGGCGCCATTCTGGGCTCCCGGGTGCCTCGTGGACGCGAACTAGGTTGAGTGATGAAGTGTTCAGGGGGAACGTGATGGATCCACGCCTTTGTGGAGGTGGCTGTCACGTCCAGACCGTCGTCGGAGGGATTAGTAAATGAAACTTGCTCTCGGGCTTGACCTCTATCGCGGGGCTGAGCTCAACATGCCGGTTGAGCAAGTGCTTCTGGCCGAGGAACTTGGATTTCATTCCGTCTGGACCGCCGAGGCCTATGGCTCCGATGCACTCTCACCGCTCGCGTATCTCGCCGCTGTAACAAAACGAATCAAATTAGGCACAGGCGTTGTTCAGATCGCTGCCCGAACTCCGGCGGCAACTGCCATGCACGCCTTGACAATCGACGCGCTTGCGGGTGGCAACCGAGTGATCATCGGACTCGGAGTCTCTGGTCCTCAAATCGTTGAGGGCTGGTACGGACAGCCGTGGGGGAGTCCGAACCGACGATTGCGTGAATACGTCGACATCATGAAAAAGGTTTTCGCACGAGAGCCGCTCACCAATGATGGCCCTGAGTTTCCTCTGCCATACAACGGTCCCGGTGCAATTGGTCAAGGCAAACCATTGCGTTCGATTCTGCATCCGGCGGGAGAAATTGAGCTGTGGCTTGCCGCTGGAGGTCCGAAGAACACCGAACTGTGCGCGGAAATCGGCGATGGCATGCTCCCGATGGGGTGGGGTCAAGAAGGTCCTGCCGTCTATGGGCCTCATCTCAATAAGGGTTTCGCGAAGCGCGGTGAACGTCCCGACAATTTTGAGATCTTTGGCGGAGTCAGCGTTGTGCTTACTGACGACGTGCAGGGCGCGATCGACGCAATGAAACCGCTGACCGCGATGTACGTCGGCGGGATGGGATCAGCGACTCACAATTACCACCGCGAATCGATGGCTCGTCGAGGTTTCCCCGAAGCTGCTCAACGCATTCACGAATGTTGGATGGCCGGGAAGCGCGATGAGGCAATCGCTGCAGTTCCCGATGACTACCACGACGACGGATCGCTCATTGGATCACCCGCTCGTATCCGTGAACGCTGGGAGTCCTGGACCAAAATGGGTCTCACGGGTCTGATTATCCGTTCAGAAACCGACGAGGGATTGAATCTCGTCGCTGACCTCGCGGGAACTCGCGACACACAGGGGCAATGACATGACAACGTTTGAAACAATTGCTCTCGACACGCCCGGCGACGGGATCTGTCGAATCACGCTGAATCGAC
This sequence comes from uncultured Candidatus Nemicrothrix sp., assembly GCA_903867185.1. GTDB lineage: Bacteria > Actinomycetota > Acidimicrobiia > Acidimicrobiales > Acidimicrobilacustridaceae > Acidimicrobilacustris. The sequence goes on from CAIPQK010000165.1 coordinate 17,131, forward strand.
CAGAGAAGCGGAATGCAATCTCGACCGCGATGCGCACCGAATTGCTGATTGCTCTCGAGACCAATGATCGAAATCCCGATGTGCGTGTGACCATTATCCGTGGCGGGGGAGCCTGTTTCTCTTCGGGTTACGACCTGGCTGGCGACCTTATGGTGTCGCCGCCGTTTCATACTGCGCCTGGCGATGGGGAGTGGGCCCGACAGGTCACCGACAACTGGTTCCGGTTCTGGGATCTTGCCAAGCCCGTCATCGCTCAGGTCCATGGTTACGCAATCGCTGGTGCGACCGAACTCGTGCAGGCATGTGACCTTGTGTATGTGGCCGATGACGCACGGATTTCTTATCCGATCGTGCGCGTTGCCTCGCCTCCCGATTGCCAGTATCACGAGCCTCTTCTTGGAATGCGGCGAGCAATGGAAATCATGCTTACAGGCGGAGAAATGCTTGGTCCTGAAGCGGCACAAATCGGTTGGGCGAATCGGTCATTCCCGGCAGTCGACCTCGACGAAGAAGTGCTTGACGTCGCCGCGCAGATTGCTGCGGTTGCCACAGATCTCGCTCAGATCAACAAGCGGATGGTGCATCGTCAGGCAGAGATCATGGGAGTCCGTGCAGCCATTCGGGCCGGCTCTGAATTCCAAGCACTCGCTGGTCATCAAGCTTCTGTAGAGGCGTTCAAGGAAGATCCGCTCGGTTCGATGAAGCGACACAATGCCGCCGATGCAGAACGCCGAGAGGCGCGCGAAAAGCGTCGTTCATTAAAGTGACGTCAAGCGGTTCGGCAACGGCGAGCGGGGTGACCGTTCATCTGTCGCGCAACCGTTTGTTAGTCATCTTCTTCGGAATCCTTCTTGGCGCGACGCTTTCGGGACTTGATGGCGCCATCGTGGCCACCGCTGCTCCGACGATTCTGAGCGAACTCGGTAGCGTTTCGCTGCTCCCATGGTTGACGACCAGTTACTTGCTCGCGCAGGTCACCACCATGGCGGTGTACGGGAAGCTCGGCGACATCTTTGGTCGTCGTCGTGTGTTCATCATCGCTGTCGCGACATTCATGGTCGGTTCGATGCTTTGCGGCCTCGCTCAGTCGATGCCGATGTTGATCGCCACTCGCGTGCTTCAAGGAATCGGCGCGGGCGGAATTACAGCTCTGGCTATGGCGCTCATTGCCGATGTCATGCCCGCCGACAAACTGGGTAGGTATCTCGGTTACACGGGTGTGGTTTTCGCGGTTACCGCGATCTTGGGACCATGGGCTGGTGGGTTCTTCACCGACAACTTTTCCTGGCGCTGGGCGTTCTTCGTGAACATTCCGAGCGGAATCCTCTGTCTCATCACGTTGATGTTCGTTCCCAAATCCACGAATCGAGTTGCGCATCGAATCGATGTTCGCGGCGCGTCACTCATCGCGGGCGCAGCTGCCTCATTGCTTTTGGCAATCGGTGGAACTGGGGGTCACGTCCGATTCGTGAGTGTGCGCACGATCGGTCTCGCGTGTGTGTCGGTTGTACTGGTTCTCCTGTTCGTTTTTCACGAACGCAGAACGCCAGAGCCAATTCTCGCTTTGCGCGTGATCTCTGGCCGGGTAAGGGCGCTCGCCCTGTCGGCCAATCTGATCACAGGTATGGCGTTCGGAACGGCGATCGTGTATCCGCCATTGTTTTTTGAAGCCGTGCGGGGCATTAACGCGACTCAAGCGGGATTGCTTCTTGCGCCATTTGCCGTCACTTCGGGTCTCTGCACGATCATCGCTGGCCAAATCACCGATCGACGTGGCGGCCACGTCGTGGTTCCATTCGTGGGCGTGGTGATTTCTTGTGTCGGGATGATTCTGCTTTCCTCGATCCATGCTTCGACGTCCGCCGCGTTTGTCGTGGGCTCGGCAATGTTGGTCGGAATGGGTATCGGCTTCGTGATGCAGACGCTTCTGTACGTAATCCAGCGATTCACTGAAGCTCCAGACATCGGAATGGCGACCTCAACGATCATGCTGGCTCGCCTGCTCGGAAATGCGCTGGGCGTGGCCATCGTCGGGACGATCTTCACTAATACGCTTGTAAGCGGGGTGCAGAAACGGCTTCCTGATTTTCCGTTGGATTCGATCCAGGGCGCACCTCACAAGATCGCCGCCTTGTCTGATGGGGTGCGCGAACAGATTCAAGAAGCGTTTGCGCACGCGCTCTCAAACGGATTTACGGCAATGGTCCCAGTGATGATTATTGGCGCCGTTGTCGTGGGGTGTATCCCAGCGAAGCGAGTTCGCGATCGCCTCCGGTCAACTACGGCGGAAATCCCGTTGGCTGAGGGAACCGCTCACGCCCTTTAACTGGGCTCTACTTGTTAGGCGGTTGGTCGGCTTCCGATGACACTGGCCCGTTCCATGATGCGGCGTTGCGGCCAGTAGTCGCTTGATGCGTAGTGCTGTACTGCCCGGTTATCCCAGAACGCTATGGAATCAGGCTCCCATTGGAATCGCACCTGGTATTCACAGGTGGCGGCTTGGTCGCAAAGGTGGTCGAGAAGCTCACGGCTCTCGGTCTCGGGAAGTCCGTTGATCTTGTTGACAAAGTTCCGATTCACATACAGCAACTTGCGGCCTGTGCGTTCGTGTCGAACCACGACGGGGTGATCGACCATGGGGAACATTTCTCGGGTCTCCGCCATACGGTCCTCAGGAACGGTGCGACCAAAACTCTTCATGAAGTCGTGTTCGGCTGTTAATCCATCAATGGCGTCCTTGGTCTTATCGGAGAGACCGTCATAGGCCGCGCCCATATCGGAAAAGAGCGTGTCGCCTCCGACGGGCGGTACTTCGATGGCGTGAAGAATCGCTCCCATGGAAGGCGCAGCCCGCCAGGTCACATCGTGGTGCCAAGAGTTCTCGTATCCGGCAACCTCGGCAGTCTTTTCGAACCGAACCAATTCAGGTACGCCGGTATTCGATGGGATGAACGGATGGATTTCGAGTTCACCGAATCGTTTGGCGAAGGCAACGTGTTGATCGGAGGTGAGCGGTTGATCGCGGAAAAAGATGACCTTGTAATCATCGAGTGCTTTCTGGATATCAGCGATGGTCTCGGCTGAGAGATCGGTGCGTAGGTCAACTCCTGAAATCTCGGCTCCGAGAGTCGAGCCAATCTGCTTCACGTCAAAATTTGCCCATGTGAGCTTTGCGAGTCGCTCGCGTTCCTCGGCCAAGTGGGTCGCCGGTCCGACTGGCAATCCACCATTCATGATCCTGCGAGTTGCGCCCAGAGACGCACTCGGATCACGTTCGGGTACAAGTTGCTCTGTCGTCATGACGATCCCCATCCGCTTTCGACCGGGGTGCAGAGTACCGCACCCAGGTTTGGCGACGATGAGCACCTTCCAGCCAGAACCGGTTCGTTACGATGCTGAGGTGAAGAGACCGTGGATGCGCCGAACTATCACGATCTCTGCCGTTTGGTTTTTGGCGCTGGCTCTATTCGTGCTTCTACCCCTTTGGGTGGTTCTCTGCTTTCTCGTTGACCTTGTGACGGGGAAGTGGCGGTTGCCGACGCTGAGGCTGGTGGCGTTCGCCCTTTGCTGGTCATGGCTCGAGGCGATCGGCGTGAGCGTGGCTGGCTTTCTGTGGCTCGTTGGTCAAGGCAAGAATCAGCGGGCGAACTATGCACTTCAACGGTGGTGGGCGAAGCAGCTCATACGTTCGTTACGCATTACCTGTGGCTTCGGTATCGACGTCGAAGGGGTCGAGGCGCTGTCTGACAAGCCACTTTTGTGCCTTGGTCGTCACGCGAGCCTCGGCGACGCACTCGTAAGTGCCTGGGTCTTTGGTTCTCTGGCCCATCGATTCCCGCGGTACGTCATGAAGAAGGAATTACTTCTTGACCCATGTCTTGACATCGTGGGTCAACGAATTCCGAATTACTTCGTAGATCGCGGATCAGCAGCAATTCGCCAAGAGATTGATGGCATTCGAGCAATGGCTTCGAATATGACGCCGAAAGATGTTGCGGTCATCTTTCCTGAAGGAACGCGCACAAACGACGAGAAACGTGTTGCTCTTGTGCAGCGTTTAGAAAAGCGCGCACCTGAACGGCACGCCAAGTTGGTTGGTCTCGAGCGCCTCTTGCCACCGCGCTCGGCTGGAGCAGCGGCCCTCCTTGAGGCAATCCCCGAGGGCGATGTTGTTCTTCTGTGGCATGTCGGTTTCGACGGCCTCGACACCTTTGCCGGAGTTCGTCGTCGTCTCACTCACAGTGGGCCACATGCACGAGTTGTTCTTGAACTACATGACCGAGCCTCCGTTCCAAGTGGAGCAGCATTTGAGTCCTGGCTTGACGATCGCTGGTTGGAAATCGACCGCAAGGTCGTCGAAGCATCAGAACGGCGGATTGGATAGTTTCGTCCCGGTTGTTGTCTTCGTTCTTTGGGGGAGCTCGCGATGTCTCTAGGTCTCATGAAAGATATTGATTTCAATGAATTCCACCGCGTGGAGATTCGTCAGTATTTAAGCCATGGGAGGGGGGCGAAGGCTGCGGCGGCAATGCCAGCAGGTCGGTCTCTCACCATCGTTGTTGGCGACGAGGCTTGGACCTATCGGTCAACCGGTGTCGATATCGAGCTTGTCGAGGGTCGAGCTGCTGGTCTGACGATCTCGCTTGAACGCGAAGCATTCAGCGACTTTGTCAACGAGATGTGGTCGGTGTTTGGCCTCCTTTATGGAGAACGTCTGACTCTCGAAACCGGTTCATTCGAACACCTTGTTGCTTGGGAGCCTGTGCTTCAGGCGCTTTGGTTTGATCGACCGATCTATTCGGCATCCGAGAGTTCCACGTTTGTTGGCCGCGATGGAATGCCGCTCTCGCTGAATCAGTCATTCACTCTCGGCGACGATGCCGACGAGATGTCCCACTTCCTGCAGACCTGTGGCTTCTTGGTTCTGCGAAACGTGTTTAGCGCAGAAGAGATTGCCGCGATGAACGAGGTTGTTGAACGTGAGCGCCAGCGTTCCACCCCTGACGACAAGCGTTCGTGGTGGGCGACCGATTCAGACGGAAACGAAGTTTGTTGTCGCGTGACCTATCTGGCTGAACGTGACCAGGTGTTTGCCGATCTCGCGGTCGACGAGCGGCTGAAAGTTATTGCGGCGCTTTCAGGCGCACAGTTGCTGTCCTGTCCCGACCGCCTCGATGGCTTAGGCGTAGTCATTAAGAATCCGGCGGTGGTTGAAGGCCTCTCCGATCTTCCATGGCACCGCGACTGCGGGATGGGCGGACATTTCGTCTTGTGCCCCGGGCTTAACGTAGGTGTGCAGCTCGATGAGGCGAGTGCCGAAAACGGGCAACTCTGGTTCCTTGCCGGTTCGCACCACCACGCAGCGCAGTCACTCGATATGTCGCAGATCAATGGCCTGCCCGCCATCGCAGTTGATGCCCAACCTGGCGATGTCACGGTTCACTTCGGCCATGTGATGCATGCAGCGCCGCCGCCCAGTTCACCCAAAGCAAATCGCAAAGCGGTCTATGTGGGATTCCACGTTCCCGAACTCTTCGACGTCATTGGCCCGGGTCAGGCCTATAACGACGTGCTCTTCACTCACGGTGACGGTCGCGTTCGTTCTGTCGAAGAGGCGTCAACGGGTAACTGAATCGGTTCTAAGAAACTGGACGAATGCGTAGCGTACGTTCTTCAGCGTTGAGGCATTTTCCTGTCGAGACGTCGAATCTCCAACCGTGCAGCGTGCAGACCAATTCCTCGCCATCGATCACGCCGAAGACGGAAAGGTCAGCGTCGCGATGAGGGCATGTGCGTTGGACGATCCAGTCGCCGATCCGAATTTCTTCTTCGGCGATGCCGCCTCGGTCGGGATCGGCCTTGCGCAGCGCTTCAGCTTCGGTTCGCGTCATTCGCTCTTCTGAAAGCGACTTGAAGAAGTTGTAGACGTATTCGTTGAACGGCCCGGAGCGCCACGCCTTGAAACGACAGGACAGGAACAACGAGTTGCTCCAGTCGACAGCGCGTTCGGCGGCGACGGTTTCTACGAGACGGCGATCAATGGCGAAGCGAAAGCCGCACTCGGCACCATTCCATTCCGACACAGTGCCGGCAGGGAAGTCGATGGCAATCTTGAGGTCGCCCATATCGATGACACATACATCGCCAACGCCGTTGCGAAGGTTCGGAGCAATGGCGAGCAGTGGTTCCCACCACTCAGCGAGTCGCTGCACGAGGTCGTCGGTTGGCTGAACCCACTGTGACTTACGGTCTTCGATCCATGGGAGCCAGTCACGTTGATACTCGCGAAGGTAGGACTCCTTTTGTTGAAAGATCGTGGCAACCTCACTCGCTGAGCACGGATGCATGACATCGATACGGTCGGGCGTGAACGAAATGGTGGTTCCGGGAATGGCGAGAATCCCGGTGTGGCCAGCGTCAGACAGTCGGTTCATGAACTCAACCTGATCGGGAAAGATGCTCAATTCCTCTCCGGTGATCACGTTCAAGCCGAACAACTCGGGATCAAGGAATGCTGGCGGACCAGCGCTGGGAACGACAGCGCGTGCATTGATGACTTCGACGTACCGGAGCGCTCTCGCGAATTGGCTAGCAACTTTCGCGTCAACGAGCTCCCGCATGATGTCAGCCGGTTCGTCATAGACCATCGGATACCAAATTGCTCCGCTGTACTGAACCCAATGCAGATCGACTGGACCATGTGCGGTGAGAGCAGCAAGATCGTGCGTCCGGCAATCGTTTTGATTCACGAGGCGTCCGGTGTCATCGGAAACCACGAGTGCGGAATCGCCACCAGGGCCGTCGGTAATTGATGTCTCGCAATGAATTGCGATTCGGGTACTGCCTAGTAGGTCGATCTCTGTCCCGTCGACAGTTCGCACAAAATTTACGAAACCGAGTTCGCGCAGTCGGTTCTCGAGTTCTCGAGTGGGGTAGCCGGGGAGGAGGACCGTTGCTGTGCGTGCGATGTGATCGGAAAGCCACAACTCATCGAGATGGTCGCCGTGTATGTGCGAGATGTACAGGTAGTCGGCAGATTCGATGCGTGACATGAGGTCGGGGGAGAGGCGGTCGTTCCGAGGGAATACGCACCATGAACCATGGAACGCTGGCAGAAACCAGGGGTCACAGACAATGGACACATCGGTGGTCTCGATGAGGATTCCCGCGTGACCGATCGATGTTGCCTTCATGGGCATTGAGACTAGTGAGGGCTCAGCAGAGTCGGTGATCTCGACGATCTACTGCTTGTGATCTGCCTTGTGAGTCCCAACTGCCTGAGTTCTCCCTCGTTGTTTGAGAATCCTCCCCGGGTAGGAACGACGGGAGTACGTTCATCGCACTGTCAACAAAAGAACTGAGGAATCCATGGGCGTACTTATGTTGCCGTTAGCGGTGCTGCTCGCCTGGATCTTTGCCTGGCTCGGCTGGACTCCGCCGTTCGTTTCGGGTGGAACTGGTACCGAAGCATTCGCCGAGGATGCAATGCGTTGGATGTTGGTACTTCCGGCGGGAATACAGGTGTTGATTTCAGGATTAATGCATACGGTCTTTGCGAAGTCCACTGCAAAGGACATCGGGTGGGAGACCAATGGTTTCCAATATGAAATTGGTTTCTCGGCGTACGCCATGGGTGTCGGTTCATTACTCGCCGCGAGTCGCGGCTGGGACACATGGTTAGTCATGACCGCGGTGTTGTCGATCTTCCTTCTGCTTTGCACCGTGCAACACATCATGAAGATGGTTCAGGACAAGAATTTCAAGCCGGGTAATTCTCTGATCCTTCTCTACGACATCGGACTTCCGGTTTCTATGATTTGCCTACTTGTGGCAACTCATTCCTCGATGACCTGAAAGTCGTCGTAGGTGACAGGTTCCGATTGAGTTATCGGCTCGAACGCGACGAGAGGCCCCATCGGGGCCTCTCGTTCTGAGAGCGGGTGAAGGTAATCGAAACCTCGTAGCCGACTTGGAAGGACGGTGCTCTACCATTGAGCTACACCCGCAGGTGTGGGTACCTTATCGCACCGGTTTGGTGATCAACCCGTAGCTGTGACTTGCGCCCCGACCGAACCTGGAGCAGGTGCGTCCCATGCTGTTGCGCCGGTTCGACCACCAAGTTCCGGGCACTCGCCGGCGAAGACGCCCCACGAGCATTCCCATCCGGGAACGATCCAGTCGTGCAACATCCATACGTCATTGAGGGGAGTCTTGCGACCACCGAGAGCAGTGCAATCTTCAGCGCTCATCGCCTCGCCTCCGACTACTAGCCCGCCCTTCTGGCAGAGCCCGCCGTTGCTGTTGTGCTGATGCCAAAGATCGTTTGCCCCGGCGAAACCGTCCGGTGCACTGCCTGGATGCCACACGAGATAGCTGAGTCCAACGAGTTTTGAGTCCGGGTTCGTTCCGTCGTAGAGAAGTTCCGATGGTGTGGCTGGATCGAACGAAATCGCGAGTCGAGGATTTGTGTAGTGCGCCCCGATGCACGGGACGTACGCGGTTGACTCCTTATATCCAGCAGCCTCGGCGTCGGCAACTGTTGGATACTTCACGACGACAGTGCGGGCCAGCTCTTGTTGCGACGCGAGCATCACACGTTCGTCACGAGTGAGCTCAACCTGAGGAGTGGACCCTCGATGGCTGTGTCCCTCAGCGTCTGTTGCGACCTGCCCGGGCGATGCCGGGGGACCAGCGAGTTCGCAAGGTGAAGGCGTGGCGGAGCCTTCAGCTGCGCCGTGACTATGCCCGGCAGTCTCGTGCGCTGCGGTGTAACTCGGCGTCAACATGATTGCCCCGAGAACGACAGCAATCGTTCCGATCGCCAGGGCAGCGAAACGCAGCGAAATCCGCTCACGGCTTGGCCGCTGCAAGAGCGCGGGAAAGGCAAGCGCAATGATCGCGAGAAGAATGATGATTCCTTCGATAACCGAAGAGACGATGTCGGGCGCGGAGAAGACCTCCGAACGCAATGCTTGCGGACCGAACGGAAGACCAACGGTTCGGGAAACAACCCACGTGGCGATGATGCCAACGTTGACGATGATCGCTGACGCCCAGACCCATCGTCGTGGCCGGGCAACGATGAGAACGGCAAACGCACATTGGTATGCGGCGATCAACAGAAAGAACCAGCCGTGCGCCCAGTCCTCGGAAAGATGGTGCGGCGCGTAGCCGAAATGCACCGCTCCGGCGGTCAGTGACAGTACGGCGGCAAGCCACCGGACGGTGAGGTCACGATCGAATTCCCCAGTGCCGCTTCGTGACTCCGAATGCTGATCAGCTGACTGCTCGTTGGGCTGTTGTGCGGCGGTGGTTCCCGTGTCCATCGAAGCTCCAGGTTGTTCTCTGTTGGATGGGCCGAGGCCCGTCCTTGATTTAGCAAGTTCGACACAGCAGTGTGCTTGTTGTTGCGAGAAATGTGGTCGAACGTAACGTGTGTCGAACAACGGACCTGGAACAAAAGTCCCAGATCCGTTGTCGATCAGGCTTCTACTGCCATTTGGGCACTGACGAAATCCTGTGAATGTGCTGTTCAGCTGGTCGGGGAAGGGAGATTCGAACTCCCGGCCTCCTGCTCCCAAAGCAGGCGCGCTACCAAGCTGCGCCATTCCCCGGCTTCGGCAGCGTACAGGTAGAACTTGTGCCCTCCGTTACGAGGTCAATTTGAGACTGAATCTCTCAGCTGGACGGGGTCGCGAATCGCACCGGTAGACTCGCCATCCTGTGAAAACCTCCGTCGAAGCCCTCGAGGGCAACAAAGTCAAGCTGTCCGTTGAAGTTGACGAGCAGGAATTCGAATCAGCCGTTGATGCGGCGTTCAAAAAGATCGCCCGAGAGGTGCGCATACCTGGATTCCGTCCCGGTAAGGCGCCACGTCGGGTTCTTGAGTCACATATCGGCGCTGGTGCCGGTCGTGCTCAGGCGTTGAACGATGCCTTGCCGGACTATTACTCCGAAGCGGTTCTTGCGAACGAGGTCGATGTCATCGCGCCACCCGATATCGAACTTGTTGAAGGTTCTGAATCCGGGACCGTGAAGTTCGACGCAATCGTCGAAGTTCGACCGGTGATTTCGATCTCCGGCTATAAGTCCCTCGCCGTCGAAATCCCATCGCCTTCGCCTTCCGATGAAGAAATCGATGCGCAACTCGAGCGCTTCCGCAATCAGTACGGCGAACTCGAAGTCGTTGAACGTGCCGCCGACACTGGTGACTACGTCACGATCGACATCGAAGGTTCCCAGAACGACGAGGTCCTCGAAGGCCTTGTTGCGAGTGCGTACCTCTATGAGGTTGGCTCCGCTGGCATTGTTCCTGAACTCGATGAGCAACTTGCCGGCGTTTCTGCGGGCGATACACGTTCATTCGACGCGGCCCATCCAAATGGTGAAGAAGAAGATCCGCTTCACTTCGAGGTAACCGTCACTGAAGTCAAGGCCAAGGTTCTTCCAGAGCTCAACGACGAATTTGCTGCACAGGCTTCGGAGTTCGAAACCATGGCGGCCTGGCGCGATGACATCGTCACCCGCATGACCGAAGTTCGCAAAGCTCAGTCACAAATGGTTGTTCGCGAGAAAATCGGTGAAGCGCTTGCCGAGCTCGTCTCCGATGAACTTCCTGAACCGCTGATCGCTGCCGAGATGAACGAACGTCTCCAGGACATGGCGATGCGCTTGCAGGCACAGGGCCTTTCTCTTGACCAGTGGCTTCAGTTCTCAGGCACCGACACCGAACAGTTCCTCGATGAACTCAAGACCACAGCCGATCGTTCGGCTCGCGTCGATCTCGCGTTGCGAGCTATCGCCCTTGCTGAAGCCATCGAAGTGCTTGAAGAGGACCTCGACCTCGAATTCGAAGCTGTGGCTGCTCGTGTTGAACAAGACAGCGATGTTGTCCGCACGCAGCTCACCGAAGCCGGGCACATCCCCGCACTTAAAGTCGACATTGCGAAGCGGAAGTCGCTCGATTGGTTGACCGAATCTGTCACCATCACTGACGAGGCCGGAAACAGCATCACGTTCTCCGATCTTGCCGCGTCAGATGAAGACGATGGCGATACCGTCGTGGATACCCCAGCGTCCGAGGAGGACGAATCCGAGTGATCGAATCCAGCGGCATCAGCGACCTGAAGATCAGCAATTACATTCCGAACCCGACTGTCATTTACGAAACAAGTCGCGGTCAGACCATCACTGCCGATCTCTATTCGCGTCTGTTGAAGGAAAACATCATCTTCATCGGCACTCCGATTGACGACACTGTCGCCAATCTGATTTGTGCGCAGTTGCTTCATCTCGAGTCGGAAAATCCCGACAAGGACATCAACATCTACATCAACAGCCCCGGTGGCGATGTTCTCGCGCTTATGGCCATTTACGACACCATGCAGTTCGTGAAGCCCGACATCATGACCATCTGTTTCGGTCAAGCAGCCTCGGCTGCAGCGGTGCTCCTGGCTGCAGGCACCCCAGGCAAGCGCCTAGCGCTGCCTCACGCCCGGGTCCTCATCCACCAGCCATACGCCGGGGCTCAGGGCCAGGCCACTGACATCGAACTCGCCGCAAGAGAGATTCTTCGGATCCGTTCTTTGCTCGAAGAGGTCCTTTCTTTCCATACAGGGCAGACCCAAGAGAAGATCCACCGGGACACCGACCGGGACTTTGTAATGTCTGCAGAGGAAGCGAAGGACTACGGAATCATCGACGAGGTGATTTCCGTCCGGGAGCTCGCCGATACGAGCGGTCCAATTACGGCCATTCGCTGAGACTCAAGAGACCAAGGGGTACCCAAACGTGGCCAAGTTCGGAGATGGTGGCGAACTACTGAAGTGCTCGTTCTGCGGGAAGTCCCAGAAGCAGGTCAAGAAGCTGATCGCCGGTCCAGGTGTCTACATTTGCGACGAGTGCATCGACCTGTGTAACGAGATCATCGAAGAGGAGCTTTCCGAAACCGGTGAGCTCTCACTGGAAGAACTTCCCAAGCCAGTCGAGATCTTTGAGTTCCTGAACGACTACATCGTCGGGCAAGAACAGGCCAAGCGAATTCTCTCGGTCGCGGTGTACAACCACTATCGACGCGTTCAGTACGGCGTGGCGCAGCGCGACGACGTTGAACTCGCGAAATCAAACATTCTCCTTATTGGTCCCACTGGTTGCGGCAAGACCCTTCTTGCTCAGACGTTGGCGCGCATGCTGAACGTTCCGTTCGCCATTGCCGACGCCACTGCTCTCACAGAAGCTGGCTATGTGGGCGAGGACGTCGAGAACATCCTGCTCAAGTTGATCCAAGCAGCCGATTACGACGTCAAGAAAGCTGAAACCGGAATCATCTACATCGATGAAATCGACAAGGTCGCTCGTAAAGCGGAAAACCCGTCGATCACTCGAGATGTTTCCGGTGAAGGTGTCCAACAGGCACTCCTGAAGATTCTTGAAGGCACAACGGCTTCGGTTCCTCCTCAAGGTGGACGTAAGCATCCGCATCAGGAATTCATCCAGATCGACACCACCAACATCCTCTTCATCTGCGGCGGAGCGTTCGCCGGTGTCGACAAGATCATCGAAAGCCGAATCGGCAAGAAGGGCATTGGCTTCTCGGCCGAACTTCGTTCCGATAAGGCCGATGTTGGTGCGCTCTACAAGAGCATCCTCCCCGAAGATCTCCTCAAGTTCGGTCTCATTCCCGAGTTCATCGGCCGTCTTCCCGTGATCGGCGCCGTCGCCAACCTCGATCGTGAAGCTCTCGTCGAAATCCTGACTGAACCACGCAACGCTCTCGTGAAGCAGTACCAGAAGTTCTTCGAATTCGAAGAGGTCGAACTCGAATTCACCCCTGAAGCCCTCAACGCAATTGCCGACCAAGCTCTTGTGCGTGGCACTGGTGCTCGTGGGCTGCGCGCCATTCTCGAAGAGGTACTCCTCGAGATCATGTATGAACTTCCGAGCCGCGAGGACATCGCCAAGGTCATCATCGGGGCTGAGTCGGTTATCGAACGAACCGAACCAGTGTTCATCACCCGTGCGGCAACAACGCGCACAAACCGCCCACGACGCGCCGCGTCGTAGCCGGCACTTGTTCTCCACAATGCGCCTCACCCCGTGAACTTCGACGAATCAATCGCGTACCTCGACAGTCATATCAATCTCGAGGCAACCGCCGGGCTCATCCATGGTCTTTCGCTTGACCACATGCGCAGTCTCGTGGGAGTGCTTGGCGATCCCCAGGATTCGTTCCAAGTCATTCATGTAACCGGAACGAACGGCAAGGGATCAACGGCACGCATGATCACTGCGTTGCTTGTCGAACACGGCCTCTCTGTCGGCACTTACAGCAGTCCCCATTTGCAGCGAATCAACGAACGCATTTGCTGGAATGGTGATTCGATCTCCGATGAACAGTTCGCTGCAGTCGTCACCGACGTTGCACGTGTCGCTCCGCTTTCTGGCATAACGCCGTCGTTCTTTGAACTCCTAACCGCTGCAGCCTTCCTTTGGTTTGCTGAATCGGCTGTAGATGTAGCCGTCGTTGAAGTCGGGCTGTTGGGTCGTTACGACGCAACCAACGTGTGCGAGGCCGATGTAGCGGTGATTACGAATATCGGGCGTGATCACACCGACGGCGAAGGGGAGTGGCAACAGGCAATCGCCACCGAGAAGGCTGGCATCATTACGGAGAAGTCGACGCTTGTCACTGGTGTTACCGAGCCAGCACTACGAGCAATTTTCGACGCGGAAGGTCCCGATCGAGTCTTTTCTCGAGGCGATGATTTCGAAGTAGCGAACGACCTCTACGCAGTCGGTGGTCATCTCATCAATCTTCGGACTCCTTTTGGCGCCTACGACCAAGTGCTGGTGCCGCTGCACGGTGCTCATCAATCGGAGAATGCTGCGTTAGCAGTCGTTGCTGTCGAAGCGTTTTTCGATCGAGCATTAGACGAAGCAGTCATCGAATCTGCTTTCCAGACAGTGACGATGCCTGGTCGATTTGAGGTTGTTTCGCACTCTCCATTGCTGATCCTCGATGGTGCCCATAATCCAGACGGTGCACGAGCGGCTGCACGAACGCTCACCGAAGAATTTGATGTTGCCGGTCGCCGCGTGCTTGTCATCGGCATGTTGACCGGGCGCGATGTTGTCGAGATGCTCGAATCGCTTGAAGCGCGGCAAGCCGACCTCGTCATCGCTTGCACGCCGAAAAGCCCGCGAGCGGTTCCGGCATCAGATGTGGCTGCGGTGGTCCGGGCAATGGGGGTCATGGTCGAACAGATCGACGATGTCGCCACTGCGGTGCAGCGAGCGATCGATGTTTCAACCGATGAAGACGTGATCCTCGTCGCCGGTTCGTTGTACGTGGCCGGCGCGGCCCGCACCGCTGCTGAGCGGATCGCTCGCCGGGGCGACTGAAGAGCGATTGCGCAGCGAATCGCATCGCGGGTAGGTGGTGGTCTAGCGTTTCGGGCATGGACCGCACGTTTATTATCTGCAAACCCGACGCCGTCGAACGAGGCCTCGTTGGTGAAATCCTCTCTCGCTTTGAGCGCCGCAACCTCAGTGTCGTTGCCGCAGAGCTCCGGACGATCGATCGCGCCACCGCCGAGCAGCACTACGGCGAACACTCCGACAAGCCGTTCTTTGGCGAACTCGTTGAGTTCATCACCCGCGGGCCAGCGATGCTCGCAGTGATCGAAGGTCCAGAGGACACCTGGAAGGTTGTCCGGACAATGATGGGTACGACGAACCCTCGCGATGCGGCTCCTGGCACCATCCGCGGCGATCTCGGGATTCTCTTTACCGAGAACCTGATCCATGGCAGTGACGGCCCAGAAGCCGCCCAGCGAGAGATCGCACTGTTCTTCCCTGGCCTCTGATTTCACGGTTAGTTGGTCCCGCGAGGGCCGCGGACTAGCCTCATCAAAGGACGGAGAGGGTCAGGCGCATCGTTGCGCTGGCATTGACCGTCTTTTTCCACCTCATTCATCTGCACCTCTTAACTGTCGACGTTCCACTCCAGAGCAGCAGGCCCAGAGCTCCAACGGGAGGCTCACCCCATGGCCGGGAATATTTTCAACTCGATTTCTTCGAGTATCTCCAATTCGATCGCTTCACGAGACTCGCTGTCCAACATCGTCGGGCGCGACATGGCCGTCGATCTCGGCACCGCCAATACCCTTATTTACGTTCGCGGCGAAGGCATCGTGCTCAATGAGCCGTCCGTAGTTGCCATCAATGTCAAAGACGGACGTCCGGTTGCAGTGGGCGCCGAAGCAAAGCGAATGATCGGGCGCACGCCCTCTCACATTCAGGCGATTCGTCCTTTGCGAGATGGCGTTATTGCTGATTTCGACATCTGCGAAAAGATGCTCCGCTATTTCATTCAGAAGGTTCACACCTCGAAGTGGGCAAAGCCGCGCATGGTGATTTGTGTTCCTTCCGGGATCACTCCCGTTGAACAACGCGCCGTGCAGGAGGCCGCAGAGTTCGCTGGCGCGCGTAAACCGGCATACATCATCGAAGAACCAATGGCTGCTGCAATCGGCGCTGGATTACCAGTTCAGGAACCCACCGGAAACATGATCGTCGACATCGGCGGAGGTACGACCGAAGTCGCTGTTATCTCACTCGGTGGCGTTGTGACATCGCAATCTGCCCGCGTTGGAGGCGATGCCATCGATGCGGCGATCATCAGTTACATCAAGAAGGAATACAGCCTCGCACTCGGCGAACGTACTGCCGAAGAGGTCAAAATG
The DNA here is from genome assembly GCA_903867185.1 of uncultured Candidatus Nemicrothrix sp. Classification (GTDB taxonomy): domain Bacteria; phylum Actinomycetota; class Acidimicrobiia; order Acidimicrobiales; family Acidimicrobilacustridaceae; genus Acidimicrobilacustris. Next base: position 32,874 of record CAIPQK010000165.1, read on the forward strand.
GCGTTGGGCTCAGCTTGGCCCCTTGAGATCGAATTGCACGCAGAAATTCGCGGTCGCGACCTAGTTACCGGTCTCCCGAAAACCATCGTGACAACGACCGAGGAAATTCGTGAGGCGATCGAAGAACCAGTTGCTGCAATCGTCGATGCTGTGAAAGTCACGCTCGACAAGACTCCTCCGGAACTTTCTGCCGACATCATGGAGCAAGGCGTTGTGCTTGCTGGCGGTGGAGCGTTACTTCACGGAATCAGCGAACGGCTCGAACACGAAACCGGTATGCCGATCATCATCGCCCAAAATCCCCTTTTCGCCGTCGCTATCGGCTCGGGCCAATCGCTTGAGGAGTTCGACGCATTGAAGGGCGTGCTCTTCTCGTCGACCATCAACTGAGTCGATCTGTACCATGGCGTCGTCGAGGCGAAGAGGACGAGCACGTATAACGATAAGTCTGCTGCTTCTGTCGGCGGTTCTCCTACTGACGCTTGATAGTCGTGGGTCAGGGCCAGTCCAATCTGCCCGGAGCGCTGTGCTGTCGGTGCTGTCTCCGCTTGGTAATGCTGCTTCGACTGTCGTAAGTCCTTTTCGAAATGCTTGGAATAGCGCCTTCGATCAAGGGAATCTCAAGAAAGAGAACGAAACACTCCGCGAGGAGAACGATCGTTTGAAAGGCGATGTAACGGCCAATTCCATAGCGAAGGAGCAGTTGCAGCAACTTCTTCAACTTGTGGGCATTCCGTTCGTTGGCGATACCCCTGTCGTGCATTCCCGTGTTGTATCCGGTGCAGTTGGAAACTTTGGCGATCGACTCGAGCTTGATAAAGGTTCGAACGCAGGTATTGAGCGAAACATGCCAGTTGTGACTGGCGAAGGTCTCATCGGGAAAGTTATCGAAGTGAGCGAGAACCGTTGCGTGGTGTCGCTCCTCACAAGCGGGACCTACAGGGTCGGGTTCTCTGTTGTCGGGACAGCAGCAATCGGCATTGCGCAGGGGAGTGGTGGCGACGGCAGCCTTCGGGGGACCAATATCGACTCTCGCCAGTTAGTGACGGTGGGAGCGATCACTGCGACGAGCGGCTTAGCGGGCAGTCCGTTTCCTCCGAATCTTCCGATCGGTACGGTCACAGGAGTCCGAAGCAATGAGGCAGCACTTGAATCGACCGTCGATATTTCGATGTTTGCCAACCTCAATAATCTGATCTATGCCGATGTCGTCTTATGGAAACCGGCTGGCTGAGTCATGGATCACCCTGCACTGCGTTATCTGATCGTGATCGCCACAGCGGCATTTCTGCAGTACACGGTCGTTACGCAATTTCGAATCGCAGGCGTAAGCGCCGATCTACTTTTGGTTGTCGCCATAGCTGCGGGCATGATTGGCGGCGCTGAACGTGGCGCGATCATTGGCTTCGCGAGTGGACTTTGTCTTGATTTAATGGTGACGACACCGTTTGGTCTGTGTGCCATCTCAGGACTTGTCGCAGGCGTTGTGGCTGGCTTGCTCGAGGACGCCACCGTGCATTCGGCCCGATGGCTGACGATGGTGATCGCTTCTCTGGCGAGTTCCGCGGGAATTCTCTCGTTCGCTATCGCAGGGTCCCTGCTTGGCCGACCAGATCTGCTCTCTGGTCACCTCTTCACCATCCTTGGGATCGTCGGAGTCACCTCGGCTGCACTGGTGTTTCCCGCGCTGCGGGCCTGCCGATGGGCAGATCCAGAAGATGCCATGCTCCGGGCTGCAGCCCGCTGAGGCCTCTGATCTGCTCAACTATGGGCGCCGTGATTCCCCAACTCGTGCATCACACAGCCTTCGCGTGAACCCCTGACCCATGGACACCACTTCGCCTCGTCTCCGCATGAGCATTCTTGGAGTTGTCGTTCTGGGGTGCTTCCTCGCGCTCTTCGCCCGGCTTTGGTACCTGCAGGTAATGGAAGCCCCAGCTCTCGCAATCCAGGCGACGGCGAATCGCACTCGAACAATTGCGACTGAAGCCCCGCGTGGACGCATTTTCGACGCGAAGGGTCGGGTCATCGTTGACAACCGAACCTCGCTCATCGTTTCAATCGATCGAAACGAATTGAAGAAGGTCAAAAACCGTAATGAACTTATCGCCCGGCTCGCCGACGTTCTCACTTCGAACGGGGCTCCGATCAAGATTTCAACGATTGAAAAGCGTCTTTCAGAGAAGCAGGCGGATCAACTTCAGGCTGTTCCCATCGCTGCTGACGTGACAGAAGAAGTTATTCATCACCTCTCGGAATATTCCGAGGACTTTCCATCAGTGTCCTTCGAACGGAAAACGGTGCGCGTGTATCCCTACGGGACAGCGGCGTCGAATGTGTTGGGCTACACCGGACGGATCACTGCCGAAACTCTGAAGGCACTTGAACCAGGGACTGACCCGGATGGTGTCGTGAAGTCCTATCACCCTGATTCAATCATTGGCCTTGCAGGTGTAGAGGCGACGTATGAGAAGGATTTGCGCGGTACGCCAGGTGTAGAACTTGTTCAGGTTGACTCCAAGAACAGGCCAGTCGGCACCGAGTCCTATCAACCTCCGAAGTCGGGCAACGATATTCAATTGCACATCGATATTGATGTGCAGGTCAGGGCGGAGCAGGCGCTCGTTGATCGGCTCGCTGTACTTCGCGGCACCTCCCAAAGAGATGGCACGAAACGAGCAGCTCCGGCTGGGTCGGTGGTGGTCCTTGATCCGCGTGATGGGGGAGTCATCGCCCTTGCGACTGCGCCGGCGTATGACCCGCAAGAGTTCGCCAACGGCATCACCCAAGAGCGCTACAGCCAACTCCAAAACATTAACGGTGCGAGTGCACTGATCGATCGCTCGATCACGGGCCAATATGCACCTGGATCGACATTCAAACTGGTTACTGCAACTGCTGCACTTAGTAATGGCTTAATCGATGGAAAATCATCCATTTACGATGATGGTGTCTACAAGGTCGGAAACCCTGCTCAGGAATTTACGAACTCGGGTGGTCAGAAGAACGGAAATGTCAATGTCGTTCGAGCACTAACAGTTTCGTCCGACGTCTACTTCTATTGGCTCGGCGATCGAATGGACGGAACCACGCTCATTCAAGATGCAGCGACTGCGTATGGCTATGACAAGAAAACTGGAATCGATCTTCCGAATGAATCGGCAGGTTATGTGCTGACCAAAGCCGAGAAGAAGGCGCTTCATAACAAGTATCCAACTGCTTATCCAAATGGTGATTGGTATACGGGCGACAACGTGCAGCTTGCTGTTGGACAGAATGTTGTAGTCGTTACGCCCTTGCAGATCGCGCGTGCTTATGCGGCGTTTGCAAACGGTGGAACGGTTTACCAACCCCATGTCGTTTGGAAGATTTTGCAGCCCAACAGCAGTCTCTCGAAACCTTCCGACGTGCTCAGAATCATCGATCCGGTGGTAACCGGCACCGTGACGTTGCCGCCTGATGTCCGAGGCCCGATTGAATCTGGTCTTGAAGGGGTCACGGGGCCGACGGGAACTGCAGCGTCGGCATTTGCGGGCTTCGATCTCTCGGCGTTCCCGGTTGTCGGAAAGACGGGCACCGCGCAGGTCGATGGAAAAGCAGATACGTCCATCTTTGCTTCGTACGGACCAGCGGTTGCTCCGAGATGGGTAGTTACCTCCGTGATGGAAGAGTCTGGGTTCGGGGCCGAGGCCGCCGGCGAAGTCGTGCGTCACGTCTATGAACTTCTGGCCAACCAGTCGCTCACAGGTGCCGGCACAGCAACGTCAGGAACGAGGGACTGATGCTGCCTCAGTCGATTTCTTCTCGAGCCTCGAACCAGAGCCGCCGCGATCCCACGGCGCCGCTTCGTCATCTTGATCCGGTTCTCATCGGATGCATCGTGATTTTGTCCATCGTCGGTTTGATCGCTGTGTTTAGCGCCACCCGCGGTCCCGGTCCCGATTTCTCGAAGTCATACCTTGTGAAGCAATCAATCTTCATGCTGATTGGTGCTGGAGCTCTCGGACTCTTCGCCGCAATTGATTATCGAAAGCTGCACGATTGGGCGTGGGTGCTTTACGGCGCCACGACGTTCCTGCTTGTCCTCGTTATTTCGCCGTTCGGAAGTCAGTCCCACGGTGCTCAGTCATGGTTTGCTCTCGGCCCTTTCCAATTGCAACCCGCTGAGTTCGCAAAGCTTTCGCTGATCGGCGCGTTGGCGTTCTTGGTTTCTGAATTCCGAGGCGACATTGATTTGAGACGACTGGTCGCCCTTTTAGCCACTGCAGGATTGCCGATGGCCCTCATCATGTTGCAGCCAGATCTTGGTGAGACATTGATTCTTGTGGTCATCACGATGGCGATCTTGCTAGTCGGAGGGTTGCCGACGAAGTACATCGTGGCGCTCACATTGGTTGGACTAATCGGAACTCTGGGCGCACTGAATTCGCCGGTCTTGGCGGACTACCAGCGCAATCGGCTGACCGCGTTCGTGAATCCCGGTGATAAATCAAATAAAGCGCTGTACAACATCGAGCAGAGTCAGCAAGCGATTGCGAACGGCCGGCTCACCGGACAGGGTCTGTTTGATGGACCTCAGACCAAGCTTGGTTTTGTTCCTGAGCAACAGACCGACTTCATCTTCACTGCTGTAGCGGAACAGTTTGGTTTCGTTGGTTCGGCTTTGATGCTGCTCTTGTACGGATTGCTTTGCTATCGAATTTGGCGAATCGCGCAAGTTGCCAAGGACTCATTTGGCACCTACATCTGTGTTGGCGTGCTCGCCATGTTCGGGTTTTCCGCCTTCGAAAACGTCGGAATGGCGATGGGCATCATGCCGGTGACGGGCATTCCTCTGCTGCTGATCAGCGCGGGTGGATCCTCGACAATCACTGCTCTAGCCGCTCTAGGCCTTGTCCTGAACGTACATATGCGCCGGTTCCAATAGTTGGGGGTGCCCCCGGTAGCATCAACGGGTCATGAACGATGTTTGGCCCCAACTGGAGCCCCTCTTGTCCAAGGTGGCGAAGCCAGCTCGCTACATCGGCCTTGAGGACGGAGCTCGTACCCCGCACCATGCTGCCGACAAGGTTGCGTGGTTGCTGTCGTACCCCGACACTTATGAAATCGGGCTGCCGAATCAAGGCCTGCAGATTCTCTATGAAATCCTTAACGAGAATCCTCACGCAGTCGCCGAGCGGGCCTACGCCCCGTGGACCGACCTCGAAGGTCTGCTGCGCGACCGAAATATTCCGTTGTTCTCGCTCGACACACATCGACCTGCATCTGCATTCGATCTGATCGGCTTCAACCTCTCGGCTGAACTGACCTACACAAACCTTCTGAACATGGTTGATCTCGCTGGTGTGCCGGTACGCAGTGCTGAACGCCGCCCGGAGCATCCGCTCATCGTCGCTGGCGGACATTGCACCTATAACCCCGAGCCGATTGCTGACTTCCTCGACTTCGTGGTGTTGGGCGATGGCGAAGAGGTGATCACCGAAATTAACGAAGTGGTTCGCGACTGGAAAATGTCGGGACGCACCGAAGGCAGCCGCGAAAACGTACTCCGTGAGCTTTCACATATCGTCGGTGTCTATGTTCCGTCGATGTACGACGTTACCTACGAGGGTGCAGACCTCCTAGCTGTCACACCGCGCTACAGCGATGTTCCTGAACGGGTCGAAAAGCGCACGGTTGCTGATCTCGCTGAGTTCCCGTATCCCAAGACGCAACTCGTCCCGATCACCGAAGTGGTCCACGATCGCTTGAATGTTGAAGTATTCCGCGGTTGCACCCGCGGTTGTCGGTTCTGCCAGGCCGGCATGATCACCCGCCCAGTCCGCGAACGACCAGCCGAGCAAGTTCGCACCATGGTCGAAGAGGGTCTGCGTCGAACTGGCTATGACGAGGTTGCACTTACGTCGCTGTCGACCGCTGATTTCTCCGGAATTGAAAAACTTGTCGGCGATATTGTTACCTCGACCGACGACGGACCACCTGTCTCAGTATCGCTACCGAGTCTTCGGGTCGACGCGTTTGGTGTGGGCATCGCCACCCAAATTCAGCGAGCGCGTCGAACCGGTCTCACGTTTGCTCCTGAAGCCGGTACATGGCGCATGCGTCAGGTCATCAACAAACTCATTCGTGAAGAGGACCTTTACAGTGCGGTCGAAGCCGCCTATTCAAACGGTTGGCGTCGAGTGAAGTTGTATTTCCTTACGGGTTTGCCAACCGAAACCGACGAAGACACGTTGGGTATCGCTGAACTTGCTCGAAATTGTGTCGAACTCGGCAAGGCGCATACGAAAAGCCCGTCAGTCACCGCTTCTGTTGGCGGCTTCGTTCCCAAACCGTTCACTCCATTCCAATGGTTCGGGCAGAACACCGTCGAAGAACTCCGCCGCAAGATCAACCTTCTCCGCGATGACACCCGAAAGTCTCACGGCGTTCAGGTGAAGTGGCACGATCCGAAGGCGACACTCGTCGAAGGGATCATGAGTCGTGGCGACCGACGCGTTGGCGTTGTCATTGAAGAAGTGTGGCGACAGGGCGGAACCTTCCAAGAGTGGAACGAACGGTTCGATCTTGACCTCTGGACAAATGCCATGGCCGCCCATGGAATCGATCCGGACTGGTACGCCTACCGTCATCGCACCGAACACGAGGTCCTTCCGTGGGACCACCTCAGTGCGGGTCTGCATAAGGATTTCCTTTGGCAGGACTGGAGAGACTCCCTCGCCGAAGTCGGGCTCCCTGACTGTCGCTGGACCCCGTGTTATGACTGCGGCGCATGTACCGGTTATTCGATCGAGCACATCGTGGCCTCCGCCACGCCTCCGGCAGGAGGTTCACAGGGAACCGGACAGGACCTCGGTCGTTCCGTTCCCGTGACGCTTCTCGGCCGTGCACCCGTCGTGGTGGGGTCGTAATGAGGATTCGAGTGCGGTATTCGAAACTCGGAAAAATTCGTTTCTCGAGTCATCGCGATATGGCGCGTTGCTGGGAGCGAGCACTTCGACGCGCTGAAGTACCCGTCTCAATCACCGAAGGTTTTTCGCCACGACCGAAGGTCCACTTCGGACTGGCGCTTTCTACAAGTCATGAGTCGCTGGGGGAGTACCTCGATATCGATTTGCAGGAGCCTGAGGGCTCAAGCGTCGATCTCGGGACATTGCCCGAGCGGCTCACACCGTTCCTCCCACAGGGCGTCGTTGTCGAGGCAGTCTCGGTGATCGAACGCTCAGAACTGTCTCTTCAAGAGGCAGTCACGGTTTGCACATGGTCGATTGAAGTTCCAGGAGTTAGTCCTGAACAGCTTGAGATCGATGTGCGCACCATGCTCGATGCCACAACGCTTCCGGTGATCCGGGAACGGAAGGGCAAGAAGGTGAACGACGATATTCGTTCAGGAATCATTGATCTTCGGGTCATTGGCGCCACGCCTTCTGATGCTCCTGAACAAGGGGCCGTCTTCGAAGCAGAGCTGGCAACCCAGCCCCGCTCCGTGCGACCAGCAGAACTTCTGGCCGCATTCGACCCGCCCCGCAACGAGGGGCGCGTCCGCAGAACACACCAATGGATCATCACTGACGGCGCGAGACGGGAACCGATCCCGGCCCACGCGACGGCACGCGCACCTGCACAAGCGGGCGCGCGATGAGAAGGGAACTCAATCATGTCCGACCCCACGGTCGAACCCGGCGCTTCAACGCCGAATCGTCAAGAACGTCAATCCACCGAGAGCGCTCCCTCAGCAAACGCTGAGTCAACGCCAATCGCTTCCTCAGAACCGGCTCGGCCGGTTGCTCAATCTGGTCCTGCGGGATCAGGTGGAGCGAACGCGTCCGAAGGCGAAGCTTCGCCGAGCGGGGACGGCGTGAATCGTCCGCGCCGCCGCCGAGGATCGCGTGGCGGAAGAAATCGCAACCGCTCAGGCGGAGTTCAGAACAACCCTGGTAATGCAGCATCGGCCGAGAGCGACGCGGCCGACGGCCAGGGTCCAGCCTCTAGCGATGGTGCTGAAGCAGGCGACCGCCCCCAGCGGCGAGTTCAGCCCCGACCAAGCGAGAACGCTGGCGCCGAGGACACGGTCGCTGCGAAGCCGCAGATTGGCGACAGTCGACCTGCTCCAGAGTCAGAAGAGGCCGACGCGTCTCCGAAGGCCGAGGGTCAAGCCTCTGGTCAACCACGAAGCGGGAATCGCCGACGTCGAGGTGGTCGTGGTCGTGGCGGCGGTGGCGGTCAGCAGCAAGGCCAGAGCGCTCAGAAGGCTCAGAATGCTCCGCAAGGCCAGCAATCGCAGAATGCTCAGCCGAACCAGCAGAAGGGCCAGCAGCGCAAGGGCGTGGCACCGAAGCCCGTTGAGGCGATCCTTGGTGGCGATGGGCCAGATCTCGACGACGAAACGCTGGAAAAGCGCAAGGGTCGTGAGCGCAACGGTCGTCCAGTAGGGCGTTACATGATGGCGGTCAGCGTACGCGCTGAAGCCACACAGATTGCTGTGCTCGAAGGACGAAACCTGATCGAGCATTACGTCTCCCGTCCGGCCGATGACGTGGCCCAAATCCACGGCAACATCTATCTCGGCAAGGTACAGAACGTACTGCCCGGTATGGAAGCGGCTTTCGTCGATATCGCAACGCCAAAGAATGCAGTGCTGTACCGAGGCGATGTGCAGTTCGATGCCGACGATGTCGAAGGTGCCGCGGCAAATGCTCGAATCGAGCAAATCCTGAAGCCGCGCCAAACAATTATTTGTCAGGTCACGAAGAACCCGATCGCCCACAAGGGAGCGCGTCTTACCCAAGAAGTTTCGCTTCCTGGTCGCTTTGTTGTGCTCATTCCCAACTCAAGCACCTATGGCATCTCAAAGCGTCTCGACGATGGAGAGCGTCGTCGGCTTCGCAACATCCTCGACAAGGTGAAACCGCCGCAGCATGGCGTCATCGTTCGAACAGCAGCCGAAGGAGTGACATCCGAGGAGATCTCCTCAGATGTGCGTCGACTTCTGTCGCAATGGGAACAGATCGAAAATCTCGCGAACACCACGCAAGCACCTGCGCTGCTCTACCGAGAGCCCGATATGGCTGTTCGGGTCATTCGAGAAGAGTTCAGCGATAACTATCGAAGTGTCGTTATCGACGACGAAGCCCTTTACAAAGACGTGCACGATTACGTCTCAAGTATTTCGCCGGCGCTTGCCGATCGCATCGAGTACTACGACCGATCAACCGAACCGCTCTCGATTTTCGAACGACACCATGTGCATGAGCAGGTACACAAGGCACTCGACCGCAAGGTCTGGTTGCCGTCTGGTGGTTCGCTGATCATCGAGCACACCGAAGCTCTCACTGTTATCGATGTGAACACCGGCAAGAACGTCGGGTCGAAAAGCCTCGAGGAAACGGTTTACCGAAACAACCTCGAGGCTGCAGTCGAAATCGCAAAGCAGTTACGCCTTCGCGATATTGGCGGCATCATCGTCATCGACTTCATCGATATGGAGATCAAGGGAAATCGTGACGACGTCGTCAAGGTGTTCCGTGAAGCGCTGGCGCGAGATAAAACCCGCACCCAGGTGTTCGATATCTCCGAACTCGGTCTCGTGGAAATGACCCGGAAGCGGATTGGCGAAGGGCTCCTTGAATCCTTCGCGACACAGTGTCCCGATTGCGAAGGCCGGGGCGTTCAGATCGACCCGGACCTCTTGGTTTGAGGCGACCCAAACTCCCGCTCCCGGCCCGGGTTTCCTAATCTTGGGCCGGGAGGCTAGGGTTGCACCCCTATGTATGCCGTGATCCAGACAGGTGGCAAGCAGTACCGCGTCGAAGAGGGCCAACGACTTGATGTCGAACGCCTCGGCGAGGCTGACGAAGTCACCCTCACTCCAGTGCTCGTTGTCGATGGTGACACCGTTCTCGCTACTCCCGCGCAGCTGGCTGGTGCCAGCGTCTCCGCTCGGGTTGTTGGCGCGACCAAGGGTCCCAAGGTCATCGGCTTCACCTACAAGAACAAGGCCAACGAGCGTCGTCGTTGGGGTCATCGTCAGCACTATGCGACGATCGAGATCACCGGCATCAAGAAGGGCTGATCCATGTCAAAGACTAAAGGTGGCGGTTCAACCCGCAACGGACGCGATTCCCAGAGCAAGCGCCTTGGCGTGAAGCGATTCGATGGCCAGGCCGTCAACGCTGGCACGATCATCGTGCGCCAGCGTGGCACTCGTATTCACCCCGGCGAAAACGTTGGCAAGGGTGGAGACGACACGTTGTTCGCTCTCACTGAAGGAACCGTCAAGTTTGGATCCCGCAAGGGTCGCAAACTTGTCGACGTACATCCTGTCTGAGTTGCTCGCGAAAGAATCTGATCGAAAGCGGACCATTTGGTCCGCTTTCGTCGTTTTAGTCCCTGGTATCGATTCCGAGGGGACGACGCTCGCTTGGCCAATTGAGTAATCGGCTCGCGGTATCGAAGGCGAATCGGTCGGTCATGCCTGCAACGTAAGTGACTGCAGCGGTGACAGGATCGCCATCTTTCAAGGTGGGGAGCGACTGCGGCGCTGCGATGAAATGTTCCACGAGAGCGGTGAGAACATCGATGACCGCTTGGCCTTGCAGGATTGATTCGGGCCGGTTGTAGATGCGTTCGTAGTTGAACGAACGAAGCGCACTCAGCGCAGACGCTGAGGTTGTTTCCATCCCGATGATGCCGGTTTCGGCTGCAGCGCGAATGACGGCGCCAATGAGTGAATGGAGTTGTTGTCGGCGGGTCGCACCGAGGACCTCGGTAACTTCGAGGGGAAGGTCAGATGGGCTGACGATGCCGGTACTGACGGCGTCTTCAAGGTCGTGGGCGCTGTAGGCACATCGATCGGCCCAACTCACGACAACGCCCTCGGGGGTCATGGGTGTGGGGCGAGACCACGAATGGTTACGAATGCCATCGAGTGTTTCAACACAAAGATTGAACGGCTCGAGAACGACATCGGCACCCCACACGGCGTGGTGATAGCCACCAGGGATGAACGCATCGAAGGCATCTTCGCTGGCATGCCCGCCTGGGCCATGACCACAATCGTGGCCGAGGGCGATCGCTTCAGTGAGAGCGACATTGAGGCCAAGGCCGCGAGAAATCGCAGTTGCGACCTGTGCGACTTCGAGTGCATGAGTGAGACGCGTTCGTTGATGGTCATCGGGAAAAACAAAGACCTGGGTTTTGCCAGAAAGCCTGCGGAAGGCAGGTGAGTGGAGAATTCGATCGCGATCGCGTTCAAAACAGGTACGGAACTCGTCGGGTTCTTCCTCTGCCGCTCGGTTGCCAGCTCCGAAGGCCCGAGTCGCCCCCACAGCGAGAATTTCATGATCCTGCGCTTCACGTTCCTCGCGAAGGACCGTGTGAGCAGTAACTGTTGGTGGAGGGCTCTCGTTATGAGCGACCACAAGGTTCTCTGAAGCTGAGGCACCCTTCATGGTGGCGACCCATTCCTCGTGTCGTGGAGTTCGGGAGGATGGTGCCTGCTCGTTCATGGACGAATCCTGCCTTATGGGTGAGACATCCGGGGGACAAGATGTATCTATCTGCGGACATGGGTCCCCAAGCCCGTAGGCTCTTTGGTCGTGTCCGGATTTATCGACGAATGCCAACTCAATGTACGCGGGGGCGACGGTGGCGCTGGCTGTGTCGCGTTCCGTCGTGAGGCCCACGTCGCCAAAGGTGGGCCCGACGGTGGAGACGGCGGCCGAGGTGGCGATGTGTGGCTGGTTGCCGATCGAAACATCTCGTCACTTCTCGCTTTCAAAGACCACCCTCATCGACGGGCCTCGAGCGGTACCCATGGTCAGGGAAAGAAGATGCACGGCGCTGGCTCCGATGATCTGATCGTCCATGTCCCTGAAGGAACCGTGGTTCACGACCTCGAGGGCGAAATGTTGGCCGACCTCGTCCATCATGGCGATCGCTGGATGGCGGCCGCCGGAGGCCGAGGCGGGAAGGGCAATGCCAAGTTCCTTTCCAATATCCGCCGAGCACCCTCGTTTGCCGAACAGGGCGAGGTAGGCGAAGAACAGTGGCTGAACCTTGAACTCAAGCTGATGGCCGACGTTGCGCTTGTCGGTTTCCCGAACGTCGGCAAGTCCACCCTCATCTCGCGTATCTCAGCGGCGAAACCAAAAATCGCTGACTATCCGTTCACCACCCTCGAACCCAACCTTGGTGTGGTTCGGGTCGAAGATAATTTCGAATTCGTTGTTGCTGATATTCCTGGCCTCATCGAAGGCGCCGCCGATGGCAAGGGTCTCGGTCATCGCTTCCTGCGCCACGTCGAGCGCGCCCGGGTGCTGGTCATTCTCATCGATCTTGCTGGCGGTCTCGACGGCACCACGTCAGAAGGTCCCGCGGAACAAGCACGGATTTTGCTTGCTGAGCTCGAGGCCTATCGGCCCGAACTTCTCGATAGGCCGCGAATCATTGTTGGTTCCCGCGCCGATTTGATCCCTGAAGATCTCGCCATTGCATCGACCGGCAAACCATCGGTGACCAGCGATGGGCTCCAACTCGATATCTCCGTTTCTGCAATCACCGGAGCAGGACTCCCTCGTCTCATCGGTCGGATGGCCGAGGAAGTTCGTGGTGCTCGTTCCGTCGAGCCCGAGCTCGACGGCTTTGTTATTCATCGACCCATCCCCGAGGGAATTCGCATCGAGCGCGAAGACGATGGTTCCTTTCGGGTTCTCGGTCGCTCCGCAGAACGAGCTGTTGCCCTCTCTGATCTCACCAATCTCGAAGCTCTCGATTTCGCGCATTCTCGACTCAAGAAGATCGGAGTCGACAAGGCGCTTGCCCGTGCTGGAGCCAAAGAAGGCGACACCGTGCGAATCGCAAACCTCACCTTCGATTACGAGGAGGAGTGATGGTCGTTGTCGTAAAAATCGGTACGTCGTCGCTTACCGATTCTGATGGAAGTATTCGTAAAGACGCGATCGTGAAGTTGTGCGATGAGGTCGCCACGGTGCGGGCCGCTGGGAACAGTGTTGTCATTGTCACTTCGGGAGCAATCGGCGCCGGACTTCCCGCCCTTGGGCTCGGTGGAGCGAATCGACCCACCGATGCACGGACTCTTCAAGCGGTATCTGCTGTCGGTCAATCTCGTCTTATGGCCGTCTATTGCGAGGCGCTCGATCACCATTCTCTTGTTGGTGGCCAAGTTCTGCTTGCCCCCCTCGATTTTGTCGACCGTCGCCAGTACCTGCAGGCGCGTGGAACACTCACGCGACTGCTTGAACTCGGCGTGGTGCCGATTGTGAATGAGAACGACGCAGTGGCCGATGACGAAATTCGCTTCGGCGACAACGATCGACTTGCGGCCCTTGTCTCACATCTTGTCGACGCTGAACTGCTCGTGCTGCTCACCGATACCGCTGGCCTGCTGTCGGCCGACCCTCGCCTCGATCCCAATGCTTCGCTCATCGAAGAGATCATCGAATTCGATCAGCAACTTGATGCGATTGCAGGTGGGCCAGGTACCCCCGGTGGAAGCGGAGGAATGGCTTCCAAAATTTCGGCCGCAAAGATCGCCGCATGGTCCGGTGTTCGTACTGTGATCGCCGCAGCTCACCGTCCTTCTGTTCTCACTGATGCAGTTAATGGCGTGAGTGGTGTAGGCACGATTATCGCTGCTCACCAACGTGATCTTCCCGCCCGAAAGCTATGGATCGCCTTTGCGGTGCGGTCATCGGGTGTGGTGTCAGTCGATGCGGGAGCCCGCGCCGCACTCGAACGCGGCGGGGCGTCGCTGCTTGCAGTTGGTGTGATCGGCGTTCAAGGGGACTTCGAACTCAATGATGCCGTCGAGATCGCCGACCAGAATGGCGAGGTCTTTGCGAAGGGTCTTGTTCGTCTCAATTCTTCGACACTGGCGAACTTGCTGGCCCGTTCGACGGCGGAACTGCCGACCGATGTTCCCTCGCAGGCCGTCGACGTTGACGACCTTGTGATTCTTTCCTAGCGACGTAGCAGTCGAGCCATCGTGAGCTTTGCCTCGTCGACTCCGAGGAGAACGAGCGACGTCGCGTAGATGCCGACTCCGATCAACGCTGCGCAGAGAACGGTCGGGAGATCGCTGAGGTCGGTGAAGCGGAGAAACGCCCACACGGCGAGTCCCATCACTGCCGCCGAAAGCAGCAGTTTCGCGATGGTCGCGATGGTGGAAGCATCGAAGAATCTTCCTATGCGGCGATGGAGCAGAAACAGCGCAACGACGGCGAAGACTGAGTAAGCGATTGATCCACTCGCGCCCAAACCAACAACACCAAAGTGATCGACAACGGCAAAGGCAATCACGAGAGCGAGAATTGTCTCCGACGCGTTTACATAGAAGGGAAGTCGCGTATCGCGTTGGGCATAGAAACCACGCATAGCGAAAAGGAAAAGAGAGAAGGCCGGGAGGCCAAACAGAAACGCAATCAACGTGTTTGCCGTCGTGTCGGCATTCGATTGGGTGAACTCGCCGTGAGCGAGCACAAGTCGAACGATTGGTCCCGCAAGCAGGATCATGCCGATAGTTGCCGGAAGAGCGAGAACAAGCACAAGTCGCAGGCCAGAACTGAACCGACGCCGAAGTCCGGAAGCATCGGCGGCAGCGTGAAGGGCAGAGAGTTCGGGGGTATACGAAGTCATAACCGAAACGGTCCACAGTCCGTACGGCAGTTGGAAAAAGAGCCAGGCGTAGGCGTAGATCGAAACGCCATCGACGCCATTGGCCAAGGTTTGGATGATTCCGTAGGCAACAAGGTTCGAAACGACATAGCCAAACGTCCAACCGGAAAGGCGGCCAACCTCGCGCACCGCGGGGTCGCGAAGATCGAAGTTCCAGTGCAACCGAATGCCCGCCGAACGCATTGCTGGCCACAGGACCAACGTCATGGCCAGTAGTCCGGCCGTGGTTCCAAATCCGAGAAGCAACAGCAGTCCGGTGTCGTGACTGACCTGATCGAACGTGAGTGCCTTGCCAGTTGCGAGGTGGGGGAGCGCAAGAAAGAGGCAGATAACGACGACATTGTTCAGAACCGGAGCAAATGCGGGAACTGCGAATGAGCGCCGAGCATTCAGTAGCGACGTTCCCATGCTGGTGAGCCCGTAGAAGAGAATCTGGGGGGCAAACATCATCAGAAGCGGGACAGCAATTTTCGCTTGCGTCGCTGCATCTGCACTTGAAGAGGAAAGGTTGTAAAGGCGGATAATGATCGGGGAGAGAGCGATGCCTAAAACAGTGGCAACCACAAGGACCACGCTGATGACGGTTGCTAAGGCATCGATGCCCCGATTGTCGTCTCGTCCCGTGTGGGCGACGACGACGGGAACGAGCGTGGCGGAAAGTATCCCGCCGAGCACGAGGTCGTACAGGAGATTCGGAGTGTTGTTGGCGAGGTTGTACGCCTCAGCGAGTGCGGTGGCGCCAATCGCATAGGCCATGACTCCGACACGGAGAAACCCCGTCAGTCGGCTGAGACCGGTGCCAAGAGCGACGACGGCGCTTGAGCGCACGAGATGTCTGGTTCTCTGTGCTGTCGCGTCCTCGGCCGGGCTACTCATCGTCGCCAACGCTAGTTCCCGGCCTTCCTGGCCGACGTGAGCCCTATTGGCTCGAATGTCGTGGCGAGTAACCTTTCTTCCATGAATACTCATGACGCTTCGACGCCAATTGCCGAACTCGGACGTCGTTCGAAGGCTGCGTCTAGGGCGTTAGCTACTGCTTCTACGGCGCAGAAGAACGACGCGCTCTACGCGGCAGCCGAGCGATTGGTTTCATCGTCTGACACGATCCTCAGTGCGAACGCTGTCGATGTGGCCCGAGCCGAATCCGAAGGAGTGAGTCCGACCGTGGTCGATCGACTTCGACTCGACGAGAAGCGGATCGCTTCGATGGCCGGCGGCCTGCGCCAAGTCGCTTCTTTGGCTGATCCCGTCGGCGAAGTCATCGATGGTTGGGTGCGGCCCAACGGTCTTCGCATCTCGCGCGTGAGGGTTCCGCTCGGGGTCGTTGCGATCATCTATGAGAACCGACCCAACGTCACTTCGGATGCTGCCGGACTCTGTCTGAAATCGGGTAATGCCGCGTTCTTGCGCGGTTCTTCAGGAGCGATCGATTCGAACATCGCTATAGAAACGGTTTTACGTTCGGCGATTACAGAAGCGTCGTTGCCGGCCGATTCGGTCATCCTCGTTGCCGACACGTCGCGCGAGGCCGCCGTCGAATTCATGCGCCAGCGCGACACGATCGATTGCTTGATTCCACGGGGAGGCCCCTCGCTGATCGCTTCAATTCTCGAGAATGCGACTGTTCCTTATGTAATTGACGGCGACGGAAATTGTCACGTGTACGTCGACGCCGACGCCGACCTCGATGTAGCGATCAAGATCATTGTGAACGCGAAGATGCAGCGCCCGTCAGTGTGTAATGCAGCAGAGACTCTTCTCGTCCATCGTGATGTCGCATCTGAATTCCTCCCGAGAGCAGCCTCGGCGCTAGAGGGCGTAGAACTCCGTGCCGACCAGCGGGCTCTCGAATTTCTTCCGAGCGCAACCCTGGCAACTGAAGAAGATTGGTCCACGGAATTTCTCGATCTCACGCTTGCCGTCGGCATTGTTGATGACCTCGACGATGCGATCGATCACATTGCTCGCAATAGCTCTGGGCATTCCGAGGCGATTATCACGCGGTCACTCGAGGCGGCCGATCGCTTCACCCACGAGGTTGATGCAGCCGCCGTGCTCGTTAACGCTTCGACCCGGTTTGTTGATGGCGAAGAGTTCGGGTTTGGCGCCGAGATCGGAATCTCCACCCAGAAGTTGCACGCCCGAGGCCCAATGGGGCTCCGGGAACTCACGACAGCCAAGTTCATCGTGAGAGGCCAAGGACAAACCCGAGGCTGATTGTCTTACGGTGCAATCCGGGGGTTCGCCGGCCGGTAACGTCGGGAAATGGATTATCGCTTCGAAACCCCAGCGGACGTCAGCACCCGGCTGCGCGACGTCGACTACCTCTCTGACGAGGCCATTGCCGGAGTCGTGTTTCTTGCCGATCGGCTCGGCAAGCCGATCTTGGTCGAGGGACCAGCTGGCACCGGAAAGACTCAGTTGGCAAAGTCCGTTGCCGAGATCTTGGGCGCCCGTCTCATCCGCCTTCAGTGCTACGAGGGACTCGACGAGTCGAAAGCGCTCTACGAATGGAACTACAAGAAGCAGTTGCTTCGTATCCAAGCCGAACGTAATTCCGATTCAAGTTGGGAAGACATCGAAACCGACATCTTCTCCGACGAGTTCCTTCTGACACGCCCTCTTCTCGAAGCGATCCTGGCCGAAGACCCCGTTGTTCTTCTGATCGACGAGGTCGACAGGGTCGAGGTAGAAACCGAAGCATTGCTTCTCGAAATCCTCTCGGATTACCAAGTTTCGATTCCGGAACTCGGAACGATTTCGGCTCGCCAAATTCCGATGGTGTTCCTCACGTCGAATAACACCCGTGAGTTGTCCGAAGCTTTGAAGCGTCGTTGTCTCTTCCTCCATATCGATTATCCCGATATGGAGCGTGAGAAAGAAATCGTTCTCACCAGGATTCCCGAAATCACCGAAAGCCTCGCCGACCAGATCGCTCGCATTGTGCGTTCGATTCGCCAACTCGAACTGAAGAAGTCGCCGTCGGTCTCCGAGACGCTCGATTGGGCACGAACCTTGCTTCTTCTCGGTGTCGACTCCGTTACTGAAGCCGACGCGATCGAAACGCTGAACATTTTGTTGAAGTATCAGAGCGACATCACGAAAGCCTCGAAAGAGCTTCAGGGCGATAGCGGAGCCAAACGTCCTGGCGTCCCGCGCACGAGCTGATTGGTCACCCTGAATCGCTATGACCTCCATTGAGGTGCCCTCTTCGCCAATGCTCGAACTCCTGTCGGGATTCATTGTCGAACTTCGTGCTGCGGGATTGCCGGTGAGTCTCACCGAGAATCTCGACGCAATGGAGGCCATCACACATATCCCGATGGAGAACCGAGACGCGTTTAAATACGCGCTCGCTGCGACGTTGGTGAAGAACAACACCCATTGGCGTGCGTTCGAGACAGTGTTCGAGGTGTACTTCTCGTTAAGGGGTAGGGAGTATTCGCTCGGCGGCGGAGACGATCTTCCGGAAATCACCGAAGACGACGAAGCGCCCATGAATCCCGATGCGGGTGGCGCCGGAGCAGGCGGTGCCGGTGAGGCAATGTCGCCCGAGCAGATGGCCGAGATGCTGTTTCAAGCAATGCGCAATGGCGACGATGGGCTTATGCGTGCATTGGCCCGACAGGCAGTAACGCGCTTCGCCGGGATGGAGCCAGGACGCCCAGTAGGCGGCACCTATTACCTCTATCGCACGCTGCGAAATCTCGACCTCGATGGCGTTCTTGAGCGACTCATGGAGGAAGCGCAAGAACAAAGCCCAGCGCCATTGACACAGCTCGAAGAACGTCTCGAACGCGATGAATTCGAATCTCGTATCGATCGCATGAAGAAAGAAATCGAAGCAGAGATTCGTCGTCGCCTTGTTGCCGACCGTGGTGTCGAAGCGATGGCCAAGACACTGCGCAAGCCGCTTCCGGAAGATGTCGACTTCATGCACGCCAACCGCGAAGAGTTGGTGGGGCTTCGCAAAGCGATGTATCCGCTAACTCGTAAGCTTGCAGTTCGCCTAGCTCGCAAGCGTCGACACGGTCGTAAAGGGCCGCTCGATTTCCGTGCCACTGTTCGCCAATCACTGAGTTATGGCGGTGTTCCCGCCGATCCGCGATTCCGCTATCCGCGTCCTTCGAAGCCTGAGATCTTCGTTGTTGCCGATATCTCCGGTTCAGTTGCGGCGTTTGCTCGGTTCACTCTGCAACTCGTCTACGCCATTTCCGGTCAATTCTCACGGGTCCGTTCATTCGTATTCATCGACGGTATCGATGAGGTCACTCGCTTCTTCGAGGGTGTTGAGGACATCAGTGTCGCCATCCACCGCGTGAATACCGAAGCTGATGTTGTCTGGGTCGATGGGCATTCCGACTACGGCCACGCATTCGAAGTGTTCTGGGAAAAGTACGGACGCGAGGTAGGGCCGAAAACCACGGTGTTGATTTTGGGCGATGCTCGAAACAATTATCACGCGTCTCAGTCGTGGGTCATCAAGGAAATGAGCCAGAAGGCACGACACGTTTACTGGCTCAACCCTGAACCCAAGGCCTATTGGGACACGGGCGATTCAATCGTCAGCGATTATGGCGCGCATACCGATGGCGTCTTCGAATGCAGGAATCTTCGCCAACTCGAGAAGTTCGTCGACATCCTCGAATAGCAATGGGTGGAAGTCGCGCAGCCTTGGGAATCGTGAATGCTCTCTAGGCGCGTCAAGGGCCACTCTCGTGCTCTCTGGGATGAGGAACGATGACAGGGTAAGTCTCAGTAGTAGCTGCGCTGAGCGGCATCCTGAGTGGAGGTGAAGCGACCATGGCCCATGTTCATGCGGTTGTTGCCGATTGCCGCGAGAAACGACATCACATCAGGTGAAGGCCGCATTCTGTTTTCGATTGCCCTGACCATCTGCCCGAACGAGGATCGCTGGGATCGGTCGGACGCTGCGTGCAGGGTTGGCAACCGATTGATGTGAATCCGTCGAGAAGAAGGGGATTCACAATCACGTTGTTGTTCTCGATGTAGTCAGCGATTTGTTGGTCGGACCACGCAGCAATGGGATTGATCTTGATCAATCCGCGCAGGTCTCGAGCGACCAGGGGAGCAGTCACGCGCGAGTCGGCCTCGGCGCGACGTAGTCCGCTCATCCATGCGGCTTTACCTGAAAGCGCGCGATCGAGCTGTCCGACCTTGACCGCAGAGCAGCAACCTTCAGGATCTGCCTTCCAAAGTGGTTCGTTCTGCAGAGCGACGGTCATCATCCGAAGATTGAGCCCGTAGTGCTGGCGAACGCGCTCAACCGTTTCGAGTGTTTCAGGGAAGTGGTAGCCGGTGTCGATGAAGACGACTTCAATGGCGGGGTAGACCTTGGTGGCAAGGTCGATCAGGACCGCATCGGTCATCGACGCGGTGAGCGCGAGGTGAGGGCCAAACGTTTCCACCGCCCATCCGATGATTTCCTCGGCTGACCAGGTTTCGAAATCGCGACTGAGTTGTGCGAGCTCGTCGTTGCTGAAATCGGGTGCTGAAAGACTTGTGAGGCTCATACCGCACACTCAGATTCGCCAACTTCAGCGGTGTACGGGCCAGTTTCGTCGTAGTCGACGTAGAAGTCGGGCCCGTCTTCTGGCGTTGGGAAATGATCGAGCTTCTTCAACTCTGCCCCGAGCGTTGCGATGCCGCCGGAACGATCGATCCAACCTCGGAATGATTCGCCAGCAAGACGTTCGTCGTTGAACTGGCGCACGACTTGGACAACCGCTTGTGGCGCTGCTTTGGCGGGAAGACGAGTGGCGCGCTCGCCGAACTCGACGCGCTCTTCGCCGACAAAGCCGCCGAGCAGCATTGTGTAGCCCGGAGCGGACTTTCCGTGAGCGCGACGTTCGGCGCCGTGGAAACCGATATCGGCAACGTGATGTTGACCGCAGGAATTCGGACAGCCTGAGATGTTGATACGAAGTCCACCAACTTCAGCCAGCCCCTCAGCATGAAGTTCCTTCTCAATAGCATCGGCGAGGCCACGACTTTGAGTGACGGCAAGGTTGCAAGTGTCGGCACCAGGGCAGGCGACAACATCGCTCACGAGCTCGGCCGAAGGGCTTGCCATGTCGAGGGCAGTGAGTCGATCGAAGAGGAGTGGAACCTGTTCTTCGCTGAGATTGCGAAGCGCAAAATTCTGTCGGTTGGTGACGCGCACGTCGATGCCGAATTCCCGAACGATTGCAGCGAGACCGCGGAATTGCTCAGCGGTGACATCGCCGAGTCGAGCATGGGCGATTGCCGAAACGGTGCCTTTGGCTGCGCCACGAATGACATTTGAATCTTCCCAGCGTTCAAAGGCTCCAGGTCGACGGAGCACGACAGGGGTGCCCTGGCCCATTGCCGTGGCATCGACAAGATCGGCACGCCCGGCGGGTGCATCTCCGGCTTGGAGTACTTCCATCGGGATTCCACCCGGCCATGTCGAGGAGCCAAGGAGGAATTTGCGGATGGTGAGTACGCGTCGCTGCACTTCTTCGAAACCAAGATTGTCGACAACCCATTTCATGCGGGCGCGGAGTTTGTTGTCGCGATTACCGGTCTGCTCGAAAACTCGCAGGACCGATTCGATGGTTGGGAGAAGGTCTTCCTTCGCCGTGAATGGTTCAAGAGCAAGCGCAGCGTGAGGATTCGCACCAAGTCCTCCGGCAATGAACACGCGGAATCCCGATTCGAGTTCGCCAGCATCGGTCTTGCGGGTGACAGCGATGATTCCGACGTCGTTGAACATCGCTTGGCCGCAATCTGTGGCGCAACCGGAGAAATTGATCTTGAACTTTCGGGGCAAGCGCTGGCCGAGTGGATTGCGTAGGAAGTGCTTGAACGTCGCTTCGGCCCACGGAGTGATGTCGAGAATCTCGCTCGGACATGCTCCAGCAAGGTGACATCCCTGAACGTTGCGTACGGTGTCGCCGCAAGCCTCGCGACTTGTGAGACCGACCATGGCGATGTCGCGAAGCAGATCGGGTACTCGTTCGAGCTGCACATAATGAAATTGAATGGCTTGGCGAGTCGTGAGATGACCCCAGCCACGCGAGTACTCGACGGCCAGATCACCCATGCGGTCGAGTTGAGCTGCAGTGATCGTTCCGTAGGGAGCCTTGATACGAATCATCTGATTATGGCCACCTTGGCGCTGGCCATAAATGCCATTGTTCAGGCGGAAGACACGAAAGACGTCGTCGGCGAGATCGCCCTCAAGGTAGCGAGCGAGCTGAACCTCAAATTTGGCGATGTCGGCAGCAGCGTCGGCATCGATTGTGAACTCAGACATTTGGGCTCTCTTGGGCCAGGGGAGGGAAACCTGACTAGACGAGTCAGGAATCTACCCTGATCGAGGTCCAATTGTCGACCCATTGGGTCATATTTGTGGTGGCTCAGCCCTGCTGGAGGAGTTCGGCGACCCGAAAGGCAAGATCGAGCGACTGTCGAGCGTTGAGTCTCGGATCGCACATGGTCTCGTAGCGGGTGTCGAGGTCGGCATCGAGGATCTCTTCGGCGCCACCCAAGCATTCGGTGACGTTGTCGCCGGTGAGCTCGATGTGGACGCCACCTGGCCACGTGCCCTCGGCGCGGTGAGCGGCAAAGAAGCCAGCGATTTCGGCCAAGACCGCGTCGAAATGTCGGGTCTTGCGGCCACTCGGAGCCGTGAACGTATTGCCATGCATTGGATCGCAGGCCCACGCAACGGGATGACCCGAATCGCGAACCGCAGCGAGCAATGGAGGTAGTGCCGTTCCGACGGTCTCGGCGCCCATGCGACTAATGAGCGTGAGGCGGCCGGGAATGCGATTGGGGTTGAGCGCTTCGCAGAGCGCAACAACTTCGTCGGGACTGATTGACGGTCCGACTTTGCAGCCGATCGGGTTACCGACACCAGAGAGGA
The DNA here is from genome assembly GCA_903867185.1 of uncultured Candidatus Nemicrothrix sp. Classification (GTDB taxonomy): domain Bacteria; phylum Actinomycetota; class Acidimicrobiia; order Acidimicrobiales; family Acidimicrobilacustridaceae; genus Acidimicrobilacustris. Next base: position 55,480 of record CAIPQK010000165.1, read on the forward strand.
AATGAACATGAGCGCCATCGAGTTGGCGAGTGCGTTCACCGATCCAGAGCATGTGCGCGGAACAGTCGTACCAGTCGCCAGTCAGCGAATCCTGTCGGGTGAGCGCTTGTTCGTAACCGAGAATCAGTGCTTCATGGCTTGTCGCTACGTCAACGGTATGAAGCTGCGGTGTCGATTCAGTATCGATGCCGCACGCCGCCATGAACTGGAGCGTTCGCTCGATTCCTTCTGCGACCTCCTCGTAACGCTGGCCTTCGGCACTCGAGGCAACAAACTCTTGGTTCCATGCGTGTACGCGTGAAAGATCGCCAAAGCCACCTTTGGTGAAGGCGCGTACCAGGTTGAGTGTCGATGCTGATTGTTGGTACGCGGTGATCAGGCGTTCGGGATCGGCAACACGCGCTTGAGCGGTGAAGTCGATGTCGTTGACCATGTGTCCACGGAACGAGGGAAGTTCAACGCCATCGATTGTTTCGGTACCCGCCGAACGAGGCTTCGCGAATTGTCCGGCGATACGGCCGACTTTTACGACGGGAACCCCAGATGAATACATGAGGACGACAGCCATTTGAAGAATGACTTTGAGCTTGTCGCGAATCGAATCGGCACTGAACGCGTCAAATGACTCGGCGCAATCGCCCGCTTGTAAAAGGAACGCCTCACCGTTGGCGACCTTGGCCAGGTCGTTGGTCAGACTGCGAGCTTCACCAGCGAAGACCAAAGGTGGCATCGCGCTCAGGCGTTGGACGACGTCGTTGAGCGCGTCAGTGTCGACCCAATCGGGTTGCTGCACGGCCTCGAGAGCCTGCCAAGAAGATGGGGTCCATTCGCTCGTCACGGCCACAAGGTTGATTGACTCGGGGCCCTGAACGCAAAGCCATTACTGGCGAGGCTCAGATCAGACTGCATCAATGGTGTCTGGAGCGTTCTCTCGGACAGAGGCCATGGCCCGTTTCACGAGACGCCGAGCGGCCTCGGCGGTGACCCCAAGTTCGTCGCCAACCTCGCGGTAAGAGCGACGGCGTCCGTCGTGAAGGCCGAACCGCTGCTCAACAGCGAGACGGGCACGAGGATCGAGAACCGAAAGAAGCGAGGCCACCATCTCGTGATCGATCTGCTCGAGCACGATTTCTTCAGGGCCAGGAAGAGAATCGGGGAGAATGTCGACCAGTTCATTCGAATCGTCCTCGCCGATCGTGCGATCAAGCGATGTCGGGGTGGTGAGGCGATGCAACCAGGCATTTTCTGAATCGAGCTGGTCGCCATCTCCAGAAACCTGACGAAGTGCCGCACGAAGGCCCGCGGATCGATCACCGGGCAGACGGACGAGGCTGGCCTTTTGGTCGAGCGCTCGGCCTATGGCTTGGCGGATCCAGAACGTGGCATAGGTGGAGAACTTGAATCCTTTTCGCCAATCGAACTTGTCGACAGCGTGTTCGAGACCGATATTGCCCTCTTGAATGAGGTCAAGCAGTTCCATGCCTGGCGGCAGGGGATAGCGACGAGCGACGCTGACGACGAGGCGCAGGTTGGCGCGAATGAAACGATCCTTGGCCGCAGCAGCTGCGCGGACGTCGGTTTTAAGTGCGACGGAACGCTCGCCGTTCTCGAGACGGGCCGAAGCTGCAAGACCTTTTTCGATGGTCTGAGAAAGCTCGCGCTCTTCGAGGGCGGTAAGAAGGGGGACAAGGCCGATTTCGTTGAGGTATTGACCGACTGAATCGCTCATAGCTGGAACTCCTAAGTGGTGTCGCTGGTAAACCATCGACGTTGTTGTCCTGGACTCTCGTCCTGAACGTGTCGCTTCGGGGGGAAATGACACTGGTGTAACCGCAGTAAGGGCCCTTTGTGTTCCCTCGGCTGTGGGTGACTTCTGTCACGCCGGTTCGCCTGCCTGAAGAAATCCTACTTGGTCTCGACCGTACACTCGATGAGATGTCATCGGTTCGTCGTGGTCTTGGGATTCTTGGCGGAACCTTTGACCCTCCTCATATCGGTCATATCGCCGCTGCGAAAGCGGTCTTTGAGGCTCTTTTGTTAGAGCGTGTTCTTCTCATGGTGGCGAATGAGCCGTGGCAGAAGGTTGGGCATCGTCCCTTATCGGCTCCAGAAGACCGGTTAGCAATGACAAGGGCCGCAGTAAAGGGAATTGATGGGCTCGAAACCAGTGACCTCGAGATTCGGCGAGGTGGACCGACCTACACGATCGATTCCCTCGAAGAACTCCGTTCGGCGGACCCAGATACCGAACTGTTTTTGATTCTTGGCGCCGATGCTGCGGCTGGCCTAGACACGTGGCACCGATCGAGCGAACTGCCGGGTCTCGCCACGCTCGTCATTGTTGAACGCGATGGAGAAACACGTGCTGAGGCACTGCCTGAATGGTCAATAGAACGCGTGAGCATGCCCCAAGTCGATATTTCATCGACCGAACTGCGATCCTTTGCCGCAAGGGGAGTGACGCTCAGTCCCTATGTTCCGGAGCCCGTCATTGCTGAGATTGCGTCTCGCGGGCTGTACGGTTTGGCGGACTCATGACTCCTGAACTGCCCCCTCCGCCCTCTTCGGGAGACGAGATCGATTTTTCTGCACTCGTCGCAGAACACAATCAGTCCACTGCAGAGCGAGTCTCCCAAGGTCGCAGGAAGGGCGAGAGTTCGTCAGGACAAACTCCGCCACTGCGTTCCGAGATGTCCTCGGTTGAGCAAGAAGATGATGCCTCGGCAGGATCCGCAAAAGTCTCTCAGGCGGGAAGCACGTCGCGATGGTGGCGAGTTGGCTATCCGGTGCTCGTGGGAGCAGTTGTGCTTCTCGTTGTGCCGATTCTTATTTTCGCGGGACTGCGAGTAATTCTCGATAGCTCTGACGGAAAGTTGATCAAACGAGTTACTGACCCAGCAGCGCCTGGTTACGAAGCCGTAGTCGAGAAAACTCCCACTGCTATGGCTGCAGTTGTGGCACCCGACGGCAGCCTCGATTCGGTAGTGGTGTTCGCCTTGACCTCAGACACATCAGGTGGCGTGCTTCTCATTCCCGGATCTCTTGGAGTTGACACTGATTTCGGTTTATTCCCGCTGACTGCGCTTTGGAAACTGGGTCAACTTGAACCGGTTACAACCGAAGTAGGTAAGACGCTCAATCTCAATTTTACGGAGAGCTTTATTGTCTCCGCATCTGACTGGGCCACGCTCGGCGGTCCCTATGCGCCACTCACTATTTCCATTCCTGAAGCAGTCCACGATGAGAAAGACGCGATCGTCTTTCCAAAGGGTTCCGTCACGCTGAAGTCTGATCAGATCGCCACGTTTCTGACAAGCAGAAGCGCGAAAGATTCCGACCTCAATCGATTGATTCGACAAGAGCTGTTCTGGAAGGCGTGGCTCGAGAAGGTCAAGTCGTCTTCGTCGCCGTTCCCAACCTCAACAACATCGGGTCTAGGTCGCTTCGTCGCCGCTGTTGCTAGAGGGCAACTGAGTATTTCTTCATTACCGGTGGTTCCGGGTCCGGTCGCTCCAGCTGCGCTTGGAGGAGCCCAGACCTACATCGTGAAAGAAAGTGCAGCGCTTGCTTCTGTGGCGGCGATCGTTCCGTTCCCCGATGGAGCGTCAGGACGAAGGCCGCGAATCCGAGTGCTCGATGGAACTGGGAAACTTAGTAACGGAATCAATGCTGCAATCATGTTGAACGCAGCTGGTGGTCAAGTTGATGTCGTTGGAAATGCAAAGTCTTATGGCCAAGCGACGACGCAAATTATTTACTTTGAGGGAACGACCGAAGCGGAAGCAAAGACCATGCAGAAGGCGTTGACAATGGGATCAATTGTTGCCAGCAAACAATCGAATTCAGGTGCAGATATGACGGTGATTCTCGGTGATGATTTTGTAGCGAAATTTGGCCCAAGCAGCAGCAGCAGCGGCGGTGTGAGTTCTTCGTCTTCGACGACGACCACCATGGCGTCATCCACCACGACGGCACGCAAGTGAGTGCCACCAAGGAATTCGAGGTTCATCTCGAAGCAGCCCGTGCGGCTGCGAAGAAAACTGATGCATCGACAGTGATCCTCGATGTCGGCGATGTTCTGTCGATCACCAGTTGGTTTGTTATTACCTCCGCGTCGAACACTCGGCTGGTGCGGGCGATTGCCGCAGCCATTGAGGACGATATTGCTCTTGCCGGCGGGCCCAAGCCGGTTCGCGTGGAAGGCCTCGACGGAGGCACGTGGGTGTTGATTGATTACGGAGACGTGATCGTGCACATCTTCGAAGAGGAAACACGAGAGTTTTACGATCTCGAACGCCTGTGGCGCGACGTTCCAGTGCTTGAGTGGAGTTAGCAACTGCTTGGTGACAGGCGGTTAACTGCTATCTTCAATAATGAACAAAATTTTTAGGTCCAGCGGACTGGGTTCGGTTGCAGTTTTGGCGGGTGGTGGCGCTTCGGCGTTGTTGCTGGCGCTTACAGCTGGTCCTGGAAGTGCGACAACGACGCTGACAGTCGACACGCTTACTGATGGTGTGGCGACAGCATCGGATTGTTTGACCCCGGTGACTGATTCGTGCTCGCTTCGAGACGCAATTGCCGCTGCGGCCGATGGTGACGTGATCGTGTTCGAGGCCGGGTTGGCAGGAACCATGACCTTGACCAACGACGAACTCGCTATCACCGTTGGCCTCACAATCACCGGAACGGGCTCAGATCAGATCACGATTGATGCCGATGGCAACTCACGGGTCTTCTATCTGGTTTCGTCTGCAGGCGATGTCACAATCACAGGTCTGAAGGTCACCGGCGGCAACGGGGCTACCGGCGGCGGAATCGACGCTTACAACGCGGGATCGCTTGATCTTGTCGATGTCGATGTCACTGGTAACTCTGCGTTTTATGCCGCCGGGGTTTATGTATATGGCCAAGGTTCATTCTCAATGACTGACTCGACGGTCTCCAACAACACGTCAAATGTCTCCTGCGGCGGCCTCTACTTCGGATCGCAGATCACCAATGTGATCATCACAGACTCCGCGATCACCGGGAACACCGCCGGGTATAGCGGCGGTGGAATCAAAGCAAATAACTTAGGTGATGTCACGTTGATCGATTCCGAGGTCACCGGCAATATTTCGTTGGGTTACGGCGGCGGTGGATATCTCGCACAGAGTGGAAATCTTCTTGTCGACGGTTCAGTCTTTGCCGACAATGACTCCAGATACGGCGGCGGAGGCATCTACGGCTCCAATGGGGGCTCGGTGAACATTACGGACTCGACATTTTCACGTAACGCCGCATCTGGCACTCATGCATACGGCGGTGCTCTCTATCTCAGCATGCAAGATCAGCAAATCACGATCTCGAACTCAACATTCGATTCAAATAGCGCGATGAAAGGCGGGGCTCTCGATTTCACCAACACGGGTCAGGTGGTAGCGATTAACAATTCGACCATCGTCGGCAATTCGGCGACATCAGCGACCGGCGGCGGAGTCGACAAGAATCGGGGCGGTTCGCTGACTATCAATCAGAGCACGATCACCGAAAACGATGCGCCTACTGGTGGTGGGATCTTTCTAGTCGGCGATGGCGGGGGAAATGTCGCAGCGACTTTGTTGCTGTCTGGTTCGATCGTGTCAGTGAACACTTCGACAAATCTTGATGGCGCCGACATCTCCTTGACGTGGACCGACGGTGATTCGGTTTCATCTGACCATTCA
>CAIPQK010000166.1 GCA_903867185.1 uncultured Candidatus Nemicrothrix sp.
CGTCACCTCAATCACTGTTGGCACTAGCCCCCGCAACGTTGCAGTGAGTCCTGACGGATCAAGCGTGTGGGTGACAAACTTCGACAGCGCCACCGTCTCGCGCATTAACACCGCCACCAATGCCGTTACCTCAATCACTGTTGCCACTAGCCCCCGCAACGTTGATGTGAGTCCTGACGGATCGAGTGTGTGGGTGACTAACGATGCCGGCACCACCGTCTCGCGTATTAACACCAGCACCAATGCCGTTACCTCAATCACTGTTGGCACTAACGCCTACGACCTTGCTGTGAGCCCTGACGGATCGAGTGTCTGGGTGACGAACTTCGACAACGCCACCGTCTCGCGCGTTAACACCGCCACCGAAGCCGTCACCTCAATCGCTGTTGGCACTAACCCCCGCGGCGTTGCTGTGAGTCCTGACGGATCGAGCGTGTGGGTGACGAACGATGCCGGCACCACCGTCTCGCGTATTAACACCACCACCAATAACGTCACCTCAATCACTGTTGGCACTAGCCCCCGCAACGTTGCTGTGAGTCCTGACGGATCGAGCGTGTGGGTGACGAACTTCGACAGCGCCACCGTCTCACGCATTATTTTCCCCCCACAACCTCCCGACAACATCACGGCCACACCAGGCAATGCCCAGGCAACAATTTCGTGGACTGCGCCAACCAACACTGGCGGAAGCCCCATCACTGGATACACCGCCACAGCTTCCGCAGGGGGCCAGAGCTGCACGACAACAACGGCCACCTCATGCACGATTAGCGGCCTGACCAACGGAACGACGTACTACGTATCGGTCACCGCAACTAATGCCGTTGGCATCTCTGACCCTTCCGACGTTGAAGTCACCCCGACGTCGGACCCAGTCACACCAGCATTCACCGGATAAGTAGCCGACGGACAAGTAGTTCGACTCCGAGGCTTTGCGAGGCAACGCCTCAACCCAATTCTGAAATGTCCAGCATCGAACCCTGCTCGATGCTGGCCTTCTCTGCGTTGTCGCGATTTGTCCGCAATGACAATCAGCCCGCCGCTCTAGTGCCGAACTTCGCCGGACGGTTCGGGCCCGTCCGATTCGGTGGCTGTGAGCGGGTACGGGCAATGGCGACATCCAGAACTGCAGCAGTGACCTCTCGCAAGAAGGGAGATCTCCGTCAACACCAACAGCCTCGTGTCGGGATCGAAGTACCACTCTTTGCCTTCAGCGAGCGCATCGGCATGCACTGAGTCCCAACCGTTCACGACTGAAGTCTCGCAGACCCATCCCACCAACAACGAGCCGAACGCAAGCAGGTCCAACAGTCTTCTCCGATGAGATCACTCCAACCACTAGCTGTTCAGCCCCGCACGTTCTTCACGGCATCTGATTTCTAGGTTGAAGCGCGCTCCACCCGATGAATCCTCGACACTCCCCCTCGCCGATAAATCGGAAAGTTTTCGCGCTATGAGTAAAGCGCTTAGCGCAGTGTCGAGCAGAGCCGTTCGATTGTCCGCGTCGTGCGCTTCGGCCAAGTAGATGATTTCGTAAGACGCTCCGGCAACACGCACATCGTGGCCAACGGGGTTAAGGGTGGCGACGGTACGCCAGCGGTGGCGGGCTGAGCCGGCGTGCTCCACACGGTCTCATCAGCGGGATTACTGCAGGTTTGTGAAACCACCGTGCCGTATGCGCCCGCCCGATTAGGCCAGCGAACTGTGAGGGGAACGATGAGTGCAGTCGAAAATGGCTGCGCCGCGCCGTTCGTGGTCCAGGTCACCGTTTGACCATCTGCAGTCGTGGTCGTCGTGCCGGTTGTGGTCGTAATTCCGCTCGTGACCGCCGAGGTCCAGCCGGGCACCGAACCGGGGGTGACTTCACCGAATGCGGCTTCGAACTGAGCGACGAACTTCACAGTGCCGCCGCCACCAGTGATGCACCCGTGTTGGATCTCGAGGGTCATGGCGCTGGTGCGGCCCACAACCGCGTCGGAACTCTGAAGATCAACGATCGCGTGGGCTCCGGCCGGCAGCGGGTTCAATGTCAGAAGTGATCCGGTCACAGCAATAACGAGGCCGATGGTCAAGGCGGCGCGGGCGAACAGATGACGATTCGACATGGGTGGAGGATACCGACCGATCCCCACCGCCGTAGTCCCGAACCCACAACACGAGCAGATAATGGCAGTGCGCCAAGGTCACTCCGCTGCCACTGGCTCAAAGAGAACACTCGATTCAACCGTCTGGCCATGTGGCACGGGAAAGAACCGAGGCCAGACCCAGCACCCACGCGGTACTTCAGGGCGGCCGAGGGCTAACGTTCGCCGGTACCACGGCACCGGGCCCCCAACACCGCATCAGGAGATCACCAGTGATCCGCAAACCAGTTCTTGCACTACTCACAGTTCTCGCAGTCCTGTTGGGCGGTGTTGTGATGTCGACGCCAGCCGGAGCGGTGATCGATAGTGCAACGATCGTGCCCAGCCCCAATCCCGGTTCAGGCGACTTCAACCAAGACTCTCTCTATTCGGTGTCGTGCGTGAACTCTTCCTGGTGTGTCGCTGTCGGCGAAGACAACAAGGGTTCAGGAGTGGAAACGATGGTGTTGATGTGGGACGGCCACACCTGGGCCCCTGCAACTAGTCCCAACCCCTCAACTCGACAGTCCCTCTATTCAGTCTCATGCGTGACAACGACGTCGTGCATTGCGGTGGGTTTTATGGGTAGTTCACCAGACATGTTGGCTTTGAGCTGGAACGGCAGCGACTGGAGAGATGTCAGTAGTCCCATCCCCGGTTTTCTAGGTTCAGTCTCGTGCGTGAACGCAACATCGTGTGTTGCCGTGGGCTATCACAGAGATGGTTCTGTGGATCAGACGCTGATTCTGAATTGGAATGGCAGCACCTGGACCCAGGCCACCAGCCCCAACGTCGGCGCCGATGGCAACTACCTGAATTCGGTGTCGTGTGTGAGCGCATCATCATGCGTTGCCGTGGGCTACAACCTCAACGGCGGCGCCCACCAGACGCTGGCGATGACGTGGAATGGAACACGTTGGTCGATTGCCTCCAGCCCAAGTCCCGGCTCGGGCTTCTATGGCAACATGCTGACCTCGGTATCGTGTCTGAGCGCGACATCCTGTGTTGCTGTCGGCCACTTCAGAAATGATTCTGTGAATCAGACGTTGATTCTGAATTGGAATGGCAGCACCTGGACCCAGGCCACCAGCCCCAACGTCGGCGCCTATGACAGCGAACTCACGTCAGTTAGATGCGTAAGCGCAACAACCTGCATTGCAGTCGGCGACTACCTAAACGACTCAAGCGTGAATCAAACCTTGGTACTGGATTGGGACGGCAGCACCTGGACCCAAGTGAGCAGCCCTAGCACCTACGCAACCAGCCTGACATCCGTGTCTTGTGCCGATGCCACATCGTGTTTCGCTGTCGGATATTGGAATGGCCCGCCGCTCGGTTCGGTTAATCAGACGTTTACGATGCTGCTCACGGGTCATGAACCAACCACCACGACCACGACTGCGCTTGACGGTCCGATTACTCCAGCATTCACAGGCTGATAGATCTACCCCGTAGCAGTGTCAGGGTCCGATCATCTCTTGCGGGTTGGCTCAGACCGTTTCCATCTCGAGCTGCTGCGCGGGTTTCGCCGCTGTTGGCGTCGATGTTGGCGTCGATGTTGGCGTCGATCGAAGCGA
>CAIPQK010000167.1 GCA_903867185.1 uncultured Candidatus Nemicrothrix sp.
CAGCTCGTCATAGGTGACCGATCCAAGATGCTCGACGATATTTTCCCAATGATTGGTGTGCTGCTCGATGAACTCGTGATCGACTGCGTCACGCTCGATCAAACGCTTGAGCGCCGCGTCGGCAAACGCAACATCGCCGCCTGGGCGCACCGGCACATGCAGATCGCACATCTTCGTTCCGAAGAGTGTCGATTCAACCGTCGATGGCACCCAGTAGTGCTCGAGGCCGGGTTCGAGGAATGGGTTGATCACCACAACACGAGTTCCCGACATACGGGCTTTATAGAGATATTTCATGAATACCGGTTGATTGTTCGCCGGGTTTGCACCCCAGATAATCAAGAGATCGGTCGAGATCACATCGGAGAGCGAACACGTTGTTGCCGCAATGCCAACGGTTGACTTGAGCGCAGTAGTCGATGGCGCGTGACAGATGCGCGCTGCAGAGTCGACATTCGCGATGCCCATTGCACGCGCCGCTTTACCGGCCACGTAATAGGTCTCGTTGGTGATGCCGCGGCTCGTGAGGAACACACCCACTCGATTGGGGTCGGTCTCGCGTAACCGACCAGACACAGCCTCGAGGGCTTCATCCCAAGTGATACGCGTGAATCCACGCTCACCCCGTCGTCGTCGCATGGGATGAGCAAGACGACCAAGCGCGCGCAGTTCTTGCCCTGACTTCAGTCGCAAACTCGCAGCATCGTTGAATACTGAGTCCTTGATTGGGTCGGCACAATTCATTTCAAGAAGTCGAAGGCGAGTGAGACAGAGATGGATGTCGTCCATCGTCCAGTCATGTAAGCCGGCGACACCAAGCGCGCAACCGTCGCACACACCCTGGGTGAGAAGTTTCCACGCGTACCGACCATGTCGTTTGTTGTTCCAGGCCAGTTTCGCCATCTCGACGTAATGGAAAGGCTTCTGGAGCCCAATCCCATTCGGGCGAGGACTCACCCAGAACTTTGGATTAACGCGCTTCACTGATCACTCACCTCTGGTTCACAATAAAGATTGCATGCACCATCTCGTACAAAACCCATCAATGTCATGCCCGCAACGGTTGCAGTTTCAACTGCGAGCGCTGAAGGAGCAGAGACAGCAATCATCGCCTCGAAGCCGGCCGCCCACGCCTTTTGCACAATTTCAAATGAAGCTCGACCGCTCACAAACAACGCGTGTCCGGACGCGGGAAGACGCGACTCAAGCAATAAGTGTCCGACCACTTTGTCGACAGCATTGTGGCGACCGATGTCTTCCCGGAGAACGGCGATGTTTCCTTCGCGATCAAACGCTGCGGCAGCATGCACACCGCCAGTGCTCGCAAATAGTTCTTGATCGGCACGAACCTGGTCAACGATCCCAAGCATGAGTTCCGTCGACCACGGCGCATAGGACGGCAACGGCGTCAGGCGACTGGAAAGTTCGTCGATCTGCGTTGAACCACAGATGCCACAGGACGAAGACGTCGTCGAAAGACGAGGCGTGGGAGTCGGTGCCAATCCACCGGTATCGATACTCACAACATTGAATTCGGTCTCGACTGCACTTCCTGTTGCGCAATAGCGACAGGTCTCGATCGCCGCGCCACCCAACAACCCATCGGTGAAGCACATGCCTGCGGCAAGTTCGAAATCGTGACCTGGCGTGCGCATCGTGGTCGCAACGAGCGTTCCGTCGAGACGAACCTCGAGCGGCTCTTCAACAATCAACTCTTCAGGCCGACGGCCCTCATCGATAC
>CAIPQK010000168.1 GCA_903867185.1 uncultured Candidatus Nemicrothrix sp.
TAGGTGGTCAACGACGTATCCGTTCGGCGAGAACAGGAACTCGTCCGCATCAATCAACGCGACCCAATCACACTCGCCGCGTGCCTGTTTCAGGCCGGCTGTGAACGCGGCCGGCTGCCGACCATCTATATAAAGCGGATGATTGTTGGTGGTGCCGACCGTGACCGTTCCAGAGCGGACGAACGGTTCGAGCACGTCCATGGGATTGTCCGTTGATTTGTCATCAACCAGGTAGAACCGCGTGAATCCCTGGTCGAGGTGAAAGGTGATCCATTCCTCGAGATTCGCTGCTTCGTTCTTGAAGACGGAGCAAATCCCTAGCCGCACCATGTCATCGAGCGTAGTGAATTTTCTGTAATGCGTTGCACCGTTGAGGTTGCGTTATCGGTCCCGGCGGTGGCAAACCGCCGAGTAGATTTACCGTACCTGCATTATTTGACGTGAATGATTCGCGAGAGGCGAGACCAATGACGACCACTTCCCGAGCAAATACAAGCCGGCCACAGAGCACGTTGTCGTGGCGGCTCGCAGCACTTGCGGCTGTGGCATCACTCGCACTCGCCGGCTGTAGCGCACCAGGCAGCGACACGACCGAGCTTGTCGTCTACGTCGTCAGTGAGGACCCTGTCTTCATCGAGGACGCCACCGAAGGGACAACCATCGGTGACATGAGGAGCCGGTCCTACGAGAGTTACGCGACGCTGGAGATGGCGCTTGCCGAACAAGAGCCTCTCTCGACGAGCTGGACCACAATGGCGACCGTCGTCGACGAGGACACAGAAAAGCAGACTGATGTGCGCTCGCTCACCGGTCATGCAACTTTCAACGACGGATCATCCCTCACCTGGCTAGGCAGCGGTGAAATCGAACTGGGGAAAGTACCCGTCGTTGGCCCAGGCCACACCTATGTTGTGGTTGGTGGAACGGGCAAATACTTTGGCGCCAGGGGAACAATGTCCTGGGAACTCGTCGACGCTGACAAACTGATTTTTCGCGATGTCTTCACCCTCATTTTGGAGTAGCCGTAGCGACGAAGAACCACGAGAGCCCTCGACCTGAAGAAGGTCGGGGCTCTTTCGTATGTAGGCCCCGTCGGCCCCGTCGCGGGCTCGTCCCCTCGGCACGGACCGCTGCTTCTGTCGAATCGCTGGAAACTGGCGATAACGACGACTCGAAAAAAATGGAAACGAGTATACATTTATGGCATACTCGGTGAAGATTGCACGTATTAAGCATTCTTCGATTCAAGGGATGACACAATTGTGGGTAAGTCGCTTTGGTACGACAAGACTGTGATGCGCGGGCGGGGCATCGCTGTCCGTGTCCTCATCGCAGGTCTGCTTGGCGCACTCATCGTTCCGGCGGGTGCCGTCATTTTTCCGTCGTCGACGACTTCTGCCAACGCAAGCGTTACGGCCAGCACGTCTTCGTCTTCTTACGTCGACGTCCCCTTCACTTGCTCTCCCAGCCTTTATCAGACCGCTGCGCCTAATCAAGCGAACTACCCGGGTGCCACCGACGGAGCCAGTCCGCGACTCTTTACGTATGACGCAATAACAAATCGGTACTCAGCGAGCACGAAGACCATTCCCGAGGGAGATGGCAGCACACCCAACGCAATTGGGTACAACACTCTCGACAACTTCATCTATGGCGTTTACCTTCCGAAGGCGGGATCGACCTACGGGACGGCGGGGACGAAATACATAGTAAAAATCGACTCCACGGGAAACTACAAGTTAGCCGGAACGTTCACATCGACGTTCAATGCCATCAGTGGAGATTTCTGGAAAAATGGAAGTCAAAACAGGTATGTCATTCACAGCGCTGGCAACTTTGCCTATCTTGATGTCACGAATACGGGAAACCAGGCTGCCGTTCCGCTCACCATAACCGGGACGACGCCGACGACATTAGACGTCACCATAGTCGGAAACACGATGTATGGAATGAAAGGGACAACTCTTTACGTCGTCAACCTGAACACCCTCGTTGGTAGCACCAAAACTGTTAGCCAGACCTCGAGCCCGGGAAGCACAGCCATAAGTAGCACGCATTCTTTTGGCTCGGCTTTTTCCGATTCTGGTGGAAACCTCTATTTCTTCAATAACACGACCGCACAAGTGTGGATGATCGAGGCAACTCAGATTGGCCAAGCATCTCCGCAGATCAGACCACTCGGAAGCGGCACCGCCCTGATGGAAGGATCAACAGCCGGCGTCACGCTTCCCAATGATGGTGCGAGCTGCCCGGATGCCGGCTCAGCGTATTCAGCAATCATTACCAACCCATCGGTGAGCGGTCTGACCAACACATCGGCAACACTGTCAACGACGGTAAATCCGATTGGTGCGTCAACGACAGTGAAGTACTGCTTCGGAGCAACGTCGAGCACGAGTGGTGGCGCACTGCAGAATTGCACATTGACGGCACAACCAAACAATGCCGATGATGGTTCTCCGCTCACGGGAACCTCGCCAATAGCTTTAGACCCTCTGGTCATTCCTGACTTGCCTCCAAGCACAACCCATTACTGGCAAACAGTCACAACAAGTAGCTGGGCCGTCACGTACGGAAGTGTCAACTCATTTACGACACTAGGGCCGCCAACGGTGAGCACGGCAGCTGCGTCGAATACAACCGCCACTTCGGCGGTTCTCAGGGGATTCATCGACCCGGAAAACAATACGGTTTCCACAGGATTCTGTTATGGCACATCGCCAGACCTCGAAGACTGCAGCCTTGTTGACGGTTCGCCATCCATTCTCACCGGGAGCAGCAATACATCAATTTCGCAAACGGTCACGGGCTTGTCTCCAGGTACTACTTATTACTTTCAAGCCGCTGGGGCTTACTCCGGACAATCCGAGGAGGGCAGTGTTTTAAGCTTTACGACACAGGCGCCTCCGAGCGTCACTCGTTCAGCTGAGACAAACGTGGCCTCACTGGGCGCCCAGTTGAATGGCGTGGTAAATCCGCAGGGCAGCGCAACTTCCGTCTCGTTTTGCTTAGGAATGAGTTCAGATCTGGCCGGATGCAGGGTTTATAGCGCCAATGAGTCACCCCTCATCGCATCGAACTCACTATTTGCCGTCTCTGCCAACGTTGGTTCGCTGCAGGCCTCAACCACGTACTTCTACAAGATCACCGCCACGAACACCAACGGGTCGACAAGTACCTCAACTCATAGCTTCACAACCCAAGCTCTTCCTCTCAATGTGACGACTCAAAATGGAGGCCTGCCGCCGGGAACCGTGGGGGAGGCGTACTCCACCTCGCTCGTGGCAGCGGGAGGTAGCCAGCCGTATTCGTGGACGGTCACAGCGGGGTCGCTGCCCGCCGGCTTAGATCTGAGTTTCTTCACTGGCGCAATTACCGGCACTCCGACAAGTGCAGGCAACTACACCTTCACGATCAAAGTGCGAGACAACACAAATGACAACACCCTCAAAGAGTTCACGATGGCCGTCGAGGGATCGCCCACGGCCACGACTAATCAGGCGAGCTCGGTGTCAGATACCACCGCAACGCTCAATGGTTTAGTCAATCCACAGAACCTCCTGACCGCTGTTGGCTTTTGCTATGCAACAAACCCCAATTTTTCAGACTGTACTCACGTTGCCGCGTCTCAATCACCCCTTGCGGCAGGCACGTCGAACGTTTCGGTTGATGCGAGCATTCAAGGTTTAGCTGCTGGCACCACTTACTACGTTCGAACTGAGGCATCAAATAACTCGGGTTCGACGTTAGGAAATTCGATAAGTTTTACAACTTCGGCAGCGCCAACGGTTGCTACCGGAGCGGTTTCCAATCTGAGTCAGACAGGTACGGGAGCGACGTTGAACGCCGTCGTTAATCCCAAATCTGGCCAAACGGCGGTCTCTTTCTGTTACAGCACATCCCCCACGCTCATCGGGTGTACGTCGATCCCTGGCACACCATCGACCTTGGCCTCATCGGCACAACCAAGTGCTGTCAGTGCACATGTTTCAGGTCTCACTGCAAATACCGTTTACTACTTTTACGCCGTTGCGTCCAATAACGTTGGCACAACGTATGGATCAACCGCGTCATTCACTACCCCCACCGGCACGGTCGCAGCTCCTGTCATTACAGGCATTGGGCCGGCCTCCATCGGGGACCTCTCGGGAGCTTCAGTAACAATCACGGGAACTGGTTTCTCGACAGTGGGTGCCGGCGCCCAGGTGACCATCGGTGGAGTGAGTGCCACGGTGAATTCGCGAAGTGCAACACAGTTGGTTGTTACTTCCCCCGCAGGCACGGCGGGGGCAACCAAGGTCGTTGTGAACAACGTTGATGGGCAGAGTACATCAACATCAACACGATTGAGTTTCACCTCGAGCGCCCCAACATCTGTTTCAGGCACTGTTGACAATGGGCAGTCAGAGGTGACGTGGACTGCCACTGCTTTCACAGGTCCGGCAGTCTCGAATTACGCGGTCGAGTACTCGTCTGATGCTGGCGATTCTTGGACGAGTGTCACTCGCAGTGCCTCCACGTCGACGTCGTTGACCGTGACCGGGCTGACTAATGGCACGAGCTACATTTTCCGCGTTGCTGCCGTCAATAGCGTTGGCACGGGAACTTTTTCGAGCAGTTCTGCTGCGGTGATTCCGCAAACGCTTCCCGGCCAGCCAACGGGACTTTCTAGCACCGCGGGTAATGGCCAAGCAATTCTGAGTTGGGTGGCACCTGTTGATAACGGTGGCCGAGGCATCACCACTTACGCGGTTGAGTACTCCAGCAACGGTGGCTCAACGTGGGCGGAATTCGCGCACGCGCATTCCACCTCCACGTCGCTGAACGTGACCGGGCTGACTAATGGCACCAGCTACATTTTCCGCGTTGCCGCTGTCAATAGCGTTGGCACGGGATCATTTTCGAGCAGTTCTGCTGCGGTGATTCCGCAAACGCTTCCGGGTCAGCCGACAGGTCTCTCTGGCACCGCGGGTAATGACCAGGCAATTCTGAGTTGGGTCGCCCCGACTGA
>CAIPQK010000169.1 GCA_903867185.1 uncultured Candidatus Nemicrothrix sp.
GCCAAGAAGCGTGCAACCAAGAAGCGCGTAGCGAAAAAGGCTCCGGCCAAGAAGCGTGCGACCAAGCGTCGTGCAACCCGCCGCTGATCTTCAGCCGCACAAGTAGTCCCTCAGTGCCCCGCTTCGGCGGGGCACTGTCGCGTCCAGTTCACACTTGAGGCGGCCTGATCACTACCCTTGCCCGCCATGAGTGCACAGTTCATTTTCACCATGCACAAGGTGAGCCGGTTCTATCCGCCCGACCGAGAGGTCCTGAAAGACATCAGCCTCTCGTTCTACCCAGGGGCCAAGATCGGTGTCATCGGTTCGAACGGCTCTGGTAAGTCGTCGCTGCTCAAGGTCATGGCTGGCCTTGACGATGGCTTTACCGGTGAAGCTCGGCTCTCGCCCGGATTCACTGTTGGCCTGCTTGAGCAGGAGCCACATCTCGACGAGACCAAAGACGTCATGGGCAACGTGATGGACGGGCTCGGCGAAACGGCGACCCTTCTCGAGCGCTACGACGCAGTACTGGCCAAGTGGGGCGACCCTGATGCCGACTTCGAGAAGGTGGGCGAGGAACAAGCCGACCTCGAAGCAAAGATCGAAGCATCAGGCGCATGGGATCTCAAGCGCACGATCGAGATCGCGATGGACGCTCTGCGCCTTCCGCCATCGGATGCGGGCGTCTCGACCCTCTCAGGTGGCGAACGTCGCCGAGTCGCGCTCTGTCGTCTTCTCCTCAACAAACCCGACCTACTGCTCCTCGACGAGCCCACGAACCATCTCGACGCCGAATCGGTCGCTTGGCTTGAACGGTTCCTTCGCGACTATCCCGGCACCGTCGTAGCGATCACCCATGATCGCTACTTCCTCGACAATGTCGCTCAATGGATCCTTGAACTCGACCACGGCCGTGGAATCCCCTTTGAGGGCAACTACACAAGTTGGCTCGACCAGAAGCAAGACCGACTCCGCCAGGAAGAGAAGCAGGAATCGTCCCGCGCTCGCACCCTTGCTCGAGAACTCGAGTGGGTGCGCATGGCACCGAAAGCTCGACAGGCCAAAGGTAAGGCCCGACTGTCGGCCTATGAACAGTTGCTGGCCGAATCACAAGAAGCACAAGGACGCGGCGACGGTCTCGAGATCTTCATTCCTTCAGGCGAGCGTCTTGGCGATGTCGTCATTGAAGCCGAAGGCGTCACGAAGGGTTTCGGCGATCGACTTCTGGTGGAGGAACTTTCCTTCTCACTCCCTCGCGCTGGCATCGTGGGCGTCATCGGACCAAACGGTGCCGGTAAGACCACGCTCTTTCGCATGTTCACTGGTGACGAGACTCCCGACAGCGGTTCGCTCACAGTTGGCCCCACCGTGAACCTCGCGTACGTCGATCAGAGTCGCGACATTCTCGACTCCGAGAAAACTGTCTACGAAGAAATCACCGATGGCAACGAGATCATCAAACTCGGCAATCGAGAGATGAACGGTCGGGCTTACGTTGCCTCGTTCAACTTCAAGGGATCTGACCAGCAAAAAAAGGTCGGCATCCTTTCCGGCGGCGAGCGAAACCGTGTTCATCTCGCCAAGGTGTTGGCTCGCGGCGGAAATGTGCTGCTCCTCGACGAACCCACCAATGACCTCGATGTCGACACATTGCGAGCGCTCGAAGATGGCCTCGAAGCCTTCGCCGGCTGCGCCGTCGTCATCAGCCATGATCGTTGGTTCCTCGATCGTGTCGCCACCCATGTGCTTGCCTTCGAAGGCGACTCACAGGTGCGCTGGTTCGAAGGAAACTTCACCGAATACGAAGCCTTCCGCAAGAAAGAACTCGGCGCCGATGCCGACCAGCCCCATCGCATCAAATACAAGCCGTTGGTGCGATGAGCATGGAACTGGTCACTTCCGACTCCACGAATTCCGCTTCACCAATCGGGCCACGAGCGATCCGGCGCATCGTGATCCTGGTTTTCGTGCTCGGAATCGGCGGAATGATCGCTGGATCAATTCTCGACAGCAACGGTTTCGCCATCACCTTTGGGCTCATCACAGCAGTTGCAGCCCTCGCCCTGGTGCTCGTCACTCAGGTCTCCCCGCCCGGAGCGTTAGCCAAACCCGGTGAACCTGCTCCTCTGGTGGTCGATGAACGACTTGCTGCCGATCTTGAATCCCGCATTGATGCGCTCGTCACTGAAGGCGCCGATGAGACCCAGGTTCGAAAACTTGTCAGTCGCGCCATTGAACTCGGCCGCCAGCAATAATCGGTGACGCACCTTCTCTATCCACCTCGAATCGGAGCATGACGATGACCGCACTTGATGACCACGCGGTCGCCGAACTACTTGCTGTCGAAGCTGGGAAGTTGCTGGTCTCGCTGCGGGCCGACCTCACTCTGAAAGGCGCCGATCAGAGGACCATCAAGAACGCCGGCGATCGTGAGTCTCACGTATGGCTCATGGAGCAACTCGCCGCGTTGCGACCCGAAGACCCGGTGTTATCCGAAGAAGGTCGTGACAACAGCCATCGACTTTCATCGTCGCGAGCCTGGATCATTGATCCACTTGATGGCACGCGCGAATACGGCGAGGGTCGCGAAGACTGGGCTGTGCACATTGCGCTCGCCATTGATGGAGAACCCACAATCGGAGCGGTGTCACTTCCTTCTCTCGATCGCGTTCTTTCAACGGCAAATCCACCAGTTGTGCCTGATCGTCCCGCCGATCGCCCGCCACGCCTTGTTGTGAGCCGGTCGCGCGCTCCCTACGTTGCCCACGCAGTTGCCGAGGAGCTCAACGCCGAGTTTCTGCAGATGGGTTCGGCCGGCGCAAAGGCAATGGCCATTGTGCTCGGCATCGCCGACATCTACGTTCACGCCGGCGGCCAGTACGAATGGGACAACTGCGCTCCGGCCGCTGTCGCTCTTGCCGCTGGCCTCCATGCATCACGCATCGACGGTTCGCCCATGCGTTACAACAACGCCGATCCGTATCTTCCCGACCTTTTGATCTGCCGGAAAGAATTCGCCGAACCGGTGCTCGAAATCATTTCCGGTTTGTTCTAAGCCGCGACCGGGGATTCAGCGACACCCAGCCGTACACTCGTCGGCGATGTTGACTCCCCCCGTCGCCCCTGATTCCTCATCCACTGATGCCAAGGTTGGTCCCGCCGACCTCGCGCTCGGTTCATTCTCGAACGAACCGCCATGGATCGTCGTGCCTGAGGCCATGCCGTGGCGCGAAGTCGTCGATGCCATTCGTTGGAAGACCCAACATGACCTTCCCGAACTGACATCGGCGCGCCGGTTGCCCGATGTGAAACGCGCCGTCACGGTTGTCGCCGATTTCGGCACCGCAATCGGCCTTTGGTGGGTCACAGGACGACGCAAAGGCAAGGCCGGCGATCACGCTGCGAGCCGTTCCGACCTCTCCCGTCGCCTTCGACTCTCCATCGAACGCCTCGGCCCCACCTACATCAAACTCGCTCAGATCATTTCTTCGGGCGAAGGCCTGTTCCCCGAGGAACTCGTATCCGAATTTAAAAAGTGTCGTGACCAGGTCCCCGCTCAACCGTTTGAAGTAGTTCGCGCCACCGTCGAAGAGGATTTCGGCGCATCTCTTGAAGATATTTTCGAATCGTTCGATGAAACGCCGCTCGCTGCCGCATCAATCGCACAAGTACACGGTGCTGTGCTTCGCAGCGGCGAATCGGTTGTCGTCAAGGTGCAACGAACCACCGTTGCGACGTTGGTCAACAAAGACATTCGCGTCATGGCCTGGCTTGCCCCATTCCTTGTCGGCCGACTCCCATTCGCGTCACTTGCTAACCCACCAGCGCTCGTTGAGTTATTTGCCGAGACGATCAGCGAAGAACTCGATTTCCGCCTTGAAGCACAGAACATGCTCGACGTTGCTGCATCGTTTGTTGCCCTCAAACAGAACGGCTACATCATTCCTCGACCTCACCCCACGCTTGTCACTCGCCGAGTGCTGGTCATGGAACGTCTTTCCGGCTTCAACTTCGATGATGTTGAGTCGATGCGTGATGCAGGCGTCGACACGCACGAAGTCGTACGCACCGGAATGATCGGGTTCATGGAAGGCGCAATCATCGAGGGCATCTTCCACGGTGATCTTCATGGTGGAAACCTCTTTGTTCTTCCTGACGGGAAAGTCGCGCTCCTCGACTTCGGTATTACGGGACGCATGGATGAGCGTCAGCGGCGCGCCTTCTTGCGATTGATGCTCGGCGCCACTGTGAACGACGTCCACATGCAGATCTCGGCGCTCTGCGATCTCGGAGCTCTTCCATCTGACACCGACATTGACGCCGTCATCAAAGACCTCGGACTCGACGGCCCTGGAATCGACCCCACCACGGCCGATCCAGACGAAATGATCAAAGAAGTGCAGAAGATCGTGAAGATGCTTCTCGGTTACGGCGCCCGCATGCCGAAAGAACTCATGCTCTATGTGAAAAATCTCATGTTCCTCGACGGCGCCATTTCGCGACTGGCACCTGATCTCGATATTTTCGCCGAGATCACGCAGATCTCGATGTACTTCGTTCAAACCCACGGCGAAAAACTTTTTGCTGAAGTTGGCTTCGATCCTTCGGCCTTCGAAATCGATCTCACCGGCGTGAAGGACAGCATCGGGCTCAACCGATCGGTTGATCGCTTCACCTACCGCGATCTTCAAGAACGGCGAGAACTCATCAAGTCGCGATTCGAAAAGCGCGGAGTCAACTAGCTCGGTGCGCCTACGATGACGCTCTCATGCGTCTCGTCATCGCCACCTGTTCTGTCGACTACGCCGGTCGATTGTCGGCCCATTTGCCACTGGCGACTCGTCTCATCATGGTGAAGGCCGATGGTTGCGTGGCCATTCATTCCGATGGCGGCGCGTACAAACCGCTCAACTGGATGAACGCGCCGAATCGCATTTCTGAAGAAGACGGCCGCTGGCTGATCACAAACCCCAAGGGCGAAGTTCTCACCATCACCCTCGTTGAGGTGCACCACGATTCCGCCCATGAGCTCGGCGAGGATCCAGGCCTGCAGAAGGACGGCGTCGAAGCACATCTGCAAGAGTTGCTCGCAGCCAACCCGACGGCCATTGCCGACGACTTACGCCTCATCAAGCGCGAATACTTCACCGACATCGGCCCCGTGGATTTGTTGTGCCGCGACGCCGACGGACGGACTGTCGCCATCGAAATCAAGCGCCGGGGCGAAATCGATGGCGTCGAACAACTCGCGCGCTATCTCGAACGCATGGACCTTGACGAAGATGTGAAACCCGTGCGGGGAATTTTCGTGGCCCAAAGCATCAAGCCTCAGGCACGGGTTCTCGCTGAATCACGCGGCATTGAATGCGTTGAAGTCGACTACGACGAACTACGCGGCATCGAGTCAGACGAGTTACGTCTGTTCTGAGAGTCACAAGAAGGCGCAAGAACGTTCGCCACATGACGCTCTACACTTTAAATGTGCGCTTAAAACGGATCCTCACCTCCCGTCACCTCATCTTCGGTGGCATCGCCGCTGCACTGGGTTTTTCGAGCGTCGCCGCTCCTGTGCTTCTTCAGCCTGCAGGCGCATCTCCTGTCGAGGGTTCAAACACGACCGATGAGTTCACGGCGCAGGCGATAGGCACCTACAGCTCATGTTCTGCATACTTCGGAACGATGAAGTACTCCGACTCTGACCTCCAGAGCTACGCAGTCAATGTCGTCAACAATTCGGTAACACCTACTCCGGTGATCGGAACTGACCTTGTTCCAGTACTAACTGTCACAGACGCATTGAGCAACACAGTCGAGTGCGTTCCCGAGCTTGCGTGGACTGATTTCACTTCATGGGGTACTACGTACTTCAACACGCTCGACACCGGAAAGATGACCGGGCTCATCACCTATCCCGGCCCGGGGTATTACCGGGTCCCTGCCACCTATGGCGTCCCTTACGTGTTGCCTGACACCACAACGTTCACGCCAGTGTCCACGTCAGTTCGATTCGAAAGTAACTACACAGGCAAGACCATCTCGGTTGACCGAACAAGTGTCGCTGCCGTGGCAAACGGCGTCTTCTGGCGAACTCTGCCAGTTAGCGCAGATCTTACCGATGAGTATTTTGTTGCTTTTTTCGATGCAGTTGAAACAGCAGGCGGGGCGACGCAACGTGCCTTTCTCGAACAGTATTGGACCGACTACACCAACTCGGTTGACTGCACCGATTCGGACCCCAACTATGCGGCCACTGTTGCGACGCTGAGTACGCTCATCCCCGGGGTCAGCATCTCGGTATGCACTTCGATCTTCGACGCCACACGTGCGTACTACGAAGCTGCTCAGTTCAACGCGAAGATCGGCGACAGCCTGATCACTGTCAGTATCGCCAACGAACCACCTCCCACAACATCCACGACCTCAACCACCTCAACAACACTCCGGTCGACAACGACGACGTCCATACCGCTCTCGACTACGACGTCAACCAGCCAGGTAATCGCTCCAGCGTTCGCGGGCTGAGCACCCATCATCTGATGCCACCTAACCAAGTCGACCGGTTTCCTGAAGTACCTCTCCCTCCACCGGGAACGCCGATGTGGCACGTGCGTGAGGCCAAACTCTCAAAAGACAGATGGCGATGTCGCACGATCGGCGATCATTCCTTCACCGATTCTTCCGTCGTCGACGGACCGATCGACACAGGCAATTCCTTCGTCTACGGCTACTCCGATGTCGACGCAAGTGGCCATTCGATTCTGAACATCAACCCAGCATTACTTCCCGGAACTCCGCCCATCTGGTTTGTCGTACTTCCCGAACGGAAACTGCCTTCGCCGGCGATCTCGCTAGTTGCCTTCATTACCGAAGACCATGCACCGGGCAAAGTCATCTCCGATCCCGAGTTCTTCTCGATGGCGGTGGACACCACACAACAGGTCGGGGCGATCCGTTGGTGGATCGAAACTGGAATAGTCGATCAGATCTTCGTGGCCGAGCAATGGAGACGCAAGCACCTAGGGCGCGCTCTGCTCGCCTCGGCTCAGTGCTACCAGGTGCACAACGGCTGGACGCCGAGGTTGTCGAGCAATGGTCGTCGAACGGCAATGGGACAGCAGTATGCAGAAGCGTCACTGTTCCCCGATCGGTTTGCTCCGCTTGAGGAACTTTCGCCTCCGATGGATCCCTCAAGTAGGGAGTAGGTCACCGCTCAAATACGTGGAAGGCGATTACAACGAACTTCGCGGCATGAAAACCATGCGAATTACCAGGTTTAGAGACCGTCGCCGAGCGCTGTAATGGTTCGTGCCGTATCGTGTCGTTATGTCCATCCGGAAGTACTTCGAGTCACGCCGGCTTCTTTTCAGCGGGATCGCAGCCTCGCTGGGGCTTGCCTCAGTGGTCGCTCCTGTTGTCACGTCACCCGCAACCGCTCAACCAGTTGAGGGACCAGGCCCACTCCAGCCGAGCACGATCTCTCCACCCGGCACCTACCAACCGTGCACGGCGTACTTCGGTCTGACGAAGGACAACTCCGACCTGCTGAGCTTCGAAGTGGACAACATCAACAACGCCGTCTCCCCGACACCTGTCATCGGCACCGACATTGTCCCTGTCCTCACCGTCACTGACGGAACGCAGAGCATTGACTGCATCCCAGACCTCGGCTGGACCAACGAAGCAACATGGCAAAGCGATTACATGGGCTATTTTGGCAACTTGTTCAGCTATGGACACATCACGTATCCCGCCTTGGGCTACTACCTCATGCCCGCAGTCGATGGAACTACGACTTTCTCGTTAACTGGTGGCGGGTCCATCCTCCCCACTGCAAGTTCGCTCAGGTTCGAAGTTGACTTCACTGGTCGCACGGTCACCGTTACGCCACCGACTCTCGTTCATACCTTCGGTGGCTTCAAACCAAACGGCTACCTCACGGGCGCGCAGCTTTCCGACCCGTACTTCGCAGCAGTGATGGCTGCGGTGACGGATGCCGGCAACGCCGCTCAGGCCGCATTACTCCTAGAACTACTTACCGCAGGACGGGTCGATGGGGTATTCGCCCTCTGCGATGACGACACAGTTCATCTGAACGTTCCGAACGTGAACTTCCTTCCGCTCGCCGCGACGATGGATTCGCTCCTACAACAAGAACCAACGGTAGATCCCGGTTGCTCAATGCCTACAAAGTCGGCTTCTTATCTCTACAACATTGAAGTACAAAACGCGAAAGTCCCCAACAGTTTGGTGACGCTCACCATCACTGACCCGAACGCAACCACCACGACGGTGAAGGCAACCACCACGACGGTTGCGGAGGATCCTGTCAGCCCGGCTTTTACTGGCTAAGAAAAATCTTGCCTACGCCTCGACTCTGATCATTTCCAGAGTGAGTCTCCCCCGTAGGAACACCCGCTTGGTAGCCACGTGAGGAATCGCTTTCGCGAAACCCATGGATCCCCCAGAGGGAAATTAACTAGGCGTCGAAGGTGTGGCGGCCACCCACCATCACGACACGACCGTCTTCGCCGCGTGTTTGGAAGATGCATTCGCCAGTGCCTTCGTTCCACATCTCGATGGTGAGTTCTTCGCCCGGAAATACCGGCGATGCGAAGCGACCTTCCATCGAACGGAACTTGGCGGGATCGGAATTACACATCGTGTGCAACAGCGCGCGGCCAGTGAAGCCGTAGGTGCACAGCCCGTGCAGGATCGGTCGGTCGAACCCGGCCAATGCCGCAAACCACGGGTCGGAATGCAGTGGATTTCGATCGCCTGACAAGCGATAGGTCAACGCTTGGTCGGGACGCACTCGATACGACACCGAATGGTCGGGGGTGCGATCGGGGGCAGCATTGCGATCGCCGGAAGGACCACGATCGCCGCCCCATCCACCTTCGCCACGAATGAAAATCGCGGAGCCAACCGTAAGCAACGTTTCACCGGTGGCGTTGTCGACACATTCGCCTTCAACCGCAACAACAGCGCCTGAACCCTTGTCGTAAATGCCGACGATCTTTCCGGTGGCGGTCAACGAACCTTCAACTGGAATTTCGCGGTGTTGCACGAACGACTGCTCGCCGTGCACCAGCATCGCAAAGTCGAACGAACCGATTGCACTGATTGCTCCAGCGGCTCCAGCGCCAATTACTGCCGCCATCGTAGGCAGCACGCGTTGCGGAACCTCATGACTGTTCTCGGTTGTGAACGCGAGTTCATCGATACCTGCACCCACACCAACGGCATAGAGCAGCGCGTCTTTTGAGGTCCATGAATGAACAATCGGCGCACCGGTTGCGCCAACGACATCGTGATTGATGGGCATGGAGTGTCCTACTTCCGATCGAGACCGAGCATGTCGGCGTTGGGACGAGCCTTGCCCATGAGTTCTTCAACAAGCGGGCCAACGGCGGAAGGATCGAGAACGTTGGTGACCTTTGGTCCTTGGTGCCAGCTTTCGCTGATGGCAAGAAGCTCGCCACGAACATCGAACACTCGACCAGTGACCTCGGAGGATTCTTCGCTCGCCAACCACACGGCGATCGGAGCGATCCACTTTGTGGACATTGCTTCCTTCACTTCTTCGGGAGCATCGCCAATACCAAGATCGGCGGTAAGTCGCGTAAGCGCAGCAGGTGCGATTGCATTCACGGTGACGCCGTAACGACCAAGTTCGTCGGCCGCGATGATCGTGAACGATGCGATACCGCCCTTAGCGGCGCCGTAGTTGGTCTGGCCGATGTTGCCGTAAATGCCAGAAGGCGATGTCGTGTTGATGATGCGGGCACTGTTGGTTTCGCCTGCCTTCGAACGATCACGCCAATAGGCCGCAGCGAAGTGCGAAGGACCTGCGGTGCCCTTGAGATGCACCTTGATGACGGCGTCCCATTCGGCCTCGCTCATGTTGGTCAGCATGCGGTCACGCAAGATGCCAGCGTTGTTGATGAGAACATCGAGACCACCAAATGTGGTGATGGCCTGGTTGATGAGTCGTTCTGCGCCCGCCCATTCGCTGATGTCGTCGGTATTGGCAACAGCTTGTCCGCCAGCAGCGACAATCTCGTCGACAACTTCTTGAGCTGGACCATTGTCGACACCCGTGCCATCGCGAGAACCGCCAAGATCGTTGACGACAACCTTTGCTCCCTCGGCGGCGAGCATCAGCGCATAATCACGGCCGATCCCTCGACCAGCACCCGTGATGATGCACACCCGACCTTCACACAGTCCTGCCATGCCGACGTCTCCTTCGTTCACCAATCGATCTGAATCGCCGATTGTGGCACGACCGGTTCAGGACCGCCGCAGTGATGCCGCCGCCAAGCCGCCCAGGGGCCCTAGAAGCGCCCCTAGGCCCCGAAAGCGCACTGTCACACGCAATCAGTACGTTGAGCGGTTATGACCGCTCTCCTGCCTGTCCTAACCCTCCTCATCGGCCTCGCCATCGGCGCGGTGGTCGGCAACCGCCTCGCGTCGCGTTCATCGGGCACCGATCCGCTCGATGTCGACCGCACTCGAGACATCGCCAATGCCACGTTGGCCACCACCATGCGCGAACTCATCGACGTCAACACGCGCCAACAGGCCGAAGCCAATGCCCGATCAGCGGCCGAGGCGGCGCAACAGCAGAAGTCCGTGCACGACCTTGTGGCGCCTGTCGGCGAGCAACTCGCCCGACTCGACCAAAAACTCAACGACCTCGAAAACAAACGAGTCGAAGATTCTGGCCGCCTGAACTTCAGCATCGGTTCGTTGGCATCGCTTGCAAGCTCTCTGCAAAAAGAGACCGCCGAACTCGCATCTGCCATGAAGAACACCAAAGTGCGCGGCAACTGGGGCGAGCTCCAACTCCAACGCGTCATCGAACTCGCGGGCATGACCGAACACGTGATGTACGAACAACAAGAACACATTGCCGGCGAAGGCGATTCAGCCAGACCCGACATGATCGTGCGACTCCCCGATTCAAAGAAGATCGTCATCGATGCAAAAGCGCCAATGTCTGCCTACCTAAATTCAATCAACGCCACCACCGACGTTGAGCGTGAACAACTACTCGCCAAGCATGCTGTCGACGTCATGGCCCATGTCAACGCACTCGCAAAGAAGAACTACGCGTCACGAGTCGATGGCTCGCTCGATTTCATCGTGATGTTTGTGCCCGGCGATACCTTTCTCACTGCCGCGTTCGATGCCAATCCCGAGTTCCTCGAACAAGCAATCGCCAAGAACGTGTTCCCCGCGTCGCCCGGAACATTGATCGCTCTTCTCCGTGCAATCGCGTATGGCTGGCGCCAGGAGCAACTGGCCGAGAATGCCGCTCAGGTCGTTGCCCTCGGCAAAGAGCTCTACGAACGCGTCGGAGTGTTCACTGGTCACCTGCAAAAGGTCGGCAACAGCCTCACGAAGGCCACCGAGTCCTACAACTCGGCAGTCGCGTCGCTCGAAACTCGCGTCATGCCCTCGGCCCGCCGGTTCGAAACGCTCGCTGTGGCCGCCGATCAGGCGTTGCCTGGCGTCAGCCCGATCGATGTCACCACCCGACAGGTCTCACTTCCCGAGCTCGAAGCGGGCCCGACCGAACAAAATCTGTCCTGAACCACGCTTGCCTACCGACCGGTCGGTAGACTGGCGCCATGTCAATCGAAGAACTTCAAATCGATACCCCCGACATCGATTCAGAAAACCCTCAAAAAGGGTCTGAGCGCTCAGAAAAGGGCTCCCTGAAGCCCGTTCTTGATGTCATCCCCCCCGAGGCCTACAACAACCCCACCTGGAAGGGTTTGGCCTACTTCAGCCGAGATCTGGTCATGTACGGCCTGATCATCGCCGGGCTCATCGTCATTGACAATCCCTTCGCCGTCATTGCCCTTTGGGTGCTGTCGGCCATGGTCATCTCTGGCTTGTTCATCGTTGCCCACGATGCCGCCCACGGTGCCCTGTTCTCCTCCAAACGCCTCAATCGAGTCATCGGCACGATCGCCATGTTGCCGTCGTGGCATGTGTACGAGGGTTGGACCCTTGGCCATAACCGAATCCATCACGGCTACACCGTGCGCGAAGGATTCGACTTTGTCTGGCACCCCTATACCCCCGAGCAGTTCGCCGCCATGTCAACCCTCGGTCGCCTCCGTCATCGTTTCGAGTGGTCGTGGTTCGGCGCTGGCGCGTACTACCTGCGCGAAGTGTGGTGGCACAAGATGATCGTCGGCGCCCCACCGGCCCGATGGGCGAAAACCATTCGTCGCGACCGATTCATTGTTTGGTCATTTGTTGCCGTGGCATCGTTGGCACTTGGCGCTCTCGGCTGGGCCAGCTACGGCAGCGTTGTTGGCATCGTTTGGATGATCCTCAAGGTATTGGTCATCCCGTTCCTTGGCTTCAGTTTCGTTATCGCTTCATTTGTGCACGTCCACCACATCCAACCCAACATTCGTTGGTGGAAGCGTCGTGAATGGACCAAGTGGCACGGCCAGATGGAAGGAACCACTGTGCTCCGAGCTCGTTTCGGACTCAACTTCTTTTTCCACTGGATCATGGTGCATGTCCCCCACCACGTCGACATGCGCATCCCGATGTACAACCTCGAACTTGCGACCGATGCGATGAAAGAAGCCTTTCCAGGCACGATCCACGACGAACCGCTTCGATTCATGGACTTCGTGCGCAATACCCGCGTGTGTCGTCTCTATGACTTCGACGAGGGCCGCTGGTACACCTATCGCGAGGCTGCGCAGCGCCCAGCCGCCGAGCAAGTTACCGAACCAGCTGCTGCCTGAGTTTCGCTACTCGCTACAAGCGGGTAAGTCACTCAGATATTGCTGAGTTAGTTCAACAACGCCGACGCATCAACGGTGACCGTTTCACCGGAAGCATCAATGACTTGGTATTCAAAACCCTCTTCAACGATCGCGTCATCGGCACCAAAGGCAACGGGAATCTTGTTGCACGCGTTCCGCATCAGATAACTCACGATCTCGATGAGTTCTTCACTGTCGTAGGACTGGGTGAGACGACCAAAGAGTTCTTGGTCGACTACTGGTGGGCCGACGAACATCGCATCGACTAGGTCGAGAACAGCGAGCGTTCCTGCTGAAAGTTTGCCGATCGACGCAGGGTCTTCTGCCCCGAGGAGTGCGGCATCAGCGCCTGCATTCAGTGCGGCAACGCTGCGAACTGATTGACAACGACGACACTGATGGAGCCGCGCCCCACGCAGACGCATGAGTTCTTTCGTTACAGGGTCAACGACCTGCAGTCGCCCCGTAGCAGCCAGCACGTCCATGATTGCCGCCATCGGGTCGGCCGGAATCTCGCCGCTCGCTCCCCATGCCCACGTATCGGTGGTGATGGTTTCGCCAAGAAGGGCGCTCAGAACGACTCCAGCGCGTTGCCCAACATCGAGCAGATATAACGCTTGAACAAATGGCCCAATCTCCGCGCCAAGCGCTCCGGCCGATGCGGCCAAGGGGCCTGCAAGTACGCCAGTGACGTCGATGACAAATTGTTCGGTCAGCGCCAGCGCGGCTTTCTGCCGTTCATCGAAGGCGTCGGAGGTTGGCCAGGAGCTGAGTTCCGCTGTCTGTGCATCTGACACTGGTCCCCACGGTTTTGCGGTGAGTTCGGCTTCGTTGTTGAGCAACACGGCGACGCGCCGACGAGCAAGTTCAAGAAGTGTGTTGTCACAAGCTGCTCGCACCGACTCGCAGGCGACAGCGAGTGCTGCAAGTACTTCTGGTGCGTCGACTTCGCGCGGGTCAGACATCAGCGAGCTCCTCCAGGGGTAAAGGAAATAGGAAGACTTTTGACACCATTGATGAAACTCGATCGCAGTTGCACAGGTGGTCCGGCGAGTTCCAAATCAGGAAGACGGGTATAGAGCTCACGGAACATAAGGGCGATTTCTCGACGAGCAAGATGAGCGCCCAAGCAGAAATGCGGGCCCGGGCCGCCAAAGCCAACGTGCGGATTTGGATCCCGAAGCACATTGAATGTGTCGGGATCAGCGAAGACCGCTTCGTCGCGGTTCGCTGATCCGTAGAACATGATGACTTTGTCGCCCTGATGGAATTCGTGGCCCGAAAGCACGTAGTCCTGGGTGAGTGTGCGCCGCATCCAGACAACCGGCGATGCATAACGCACAATTTCCTCGACTGTCGTTGACATGACGCCTTCGATGTCGGCGAGGAAGAGGGCGCGTTGATCGGGGTTCTGCGAAAGATGCGTGATGCCGTGATTCAGCGCCGTGCGGGTCGTTTCGTGGCCTGCCACGGAAAGCAGAATGAAGAACGATGCCAGTTCGTCGCCGGAAAGTTGCTCGCCATCGACTTCGGTGTTTACGAGGGCCGATAACAGATCATCGGTGGGAGTTGCTCGACGGAGCACTGCTAGTTCGTTCAGCAGTCCTGCCAACATCGCGCCTGCTTCAAGGAAGGCAGTGATCGGATCGACGCCTTCCGGGATGAAATCGGGATCGCCGCCGGAGAGGATGATGTTCGACTGCGCCAGCACCATGTCGTATTCGCTATGCGGGATTCCCATCATGTCAAGAATGACCAAAAGCGGGAACGGCATCGAGACATCGGTGACGAAATCGATCTCCCCCTTCTCGACAATCTTGTCGACAACCTTTTTCGCCGTCTTTTCGACGTCGTCGAGAACAGCATTGAGCATGCGCGGAGTGAACGTTCCCGACACGATTTTTCGCAAACGAGCGTGACGAGGATCGTCCATCGAAATCAGTGATCCGTAGAACTCATTCATTTCCGTTGGCATGTCGAGAATTGAGACCGCGCCCTGGCCCGAACAGAAGACCTCTGGGTGACGACTGATCTCCAAGATGTCGTGCATTTTGGTGATGGCGTAATAACCAGGGCCTTCGGGAAACGGATCGATGATGGGTTCCGGGAAATAAGCAATCGGGTTTTCGCGGCGCAATGTGGCAAAGGCGGCATTGCGTTCGTCCCAAGGCCTGGCCCAGAACTCGATATCGGAAAGATCAATGTCTTCAAGTTTCATAACGACTCCTAGATGAGAAGAAAGGATTCAGAGTGCACCGGAGCGATCGGTGGTCTCGATCAGTTCGAGACATTCACCATTCGGCCCGGGCCAGAACAGAACCAGTAACAGCGGGAATTGGTCGCCAACAGAAAGTTCTTCTGTAGGCAGGAACGGAATGGAACCGGCAGCGCGAATTACTGCTTCGTCGGCGGCGCAATTCGTCGTTGACCACGCCATTCGAAAAATGCCAAGTTCGTTTGCGCCACGCACTCGAACCGCAGATTTCGGAGCAGGATCGAGCCACTGAACGAGCGCAACAGTGAACACAGAGCCTTCGTCAGCGAGAATTGTCGCCCGCACTCGAATATCGGTCGCCGTTCCAAACAGTTCCTTTGTCCAAATCATTTCAGCAATGTCGAACTGCGGAGTGAGCCCCATAACTTCGCGGTAGTAGGCCAGCGACTCGTCGATATCGGCACAATTCACAACAACCTGCGCGATTGAGGTCTTGTCTGCAGCGAGCAATTGCACGGGGATTCCGTCGGGATCAAGAACCATCGCCAGACGTGGGCGATCCTCGCCTGCTTCGACGTCAACGGGACCTCCAACCAACGTTCCGCCAGCTGCGACAGCCCTCTCGACCGTGGCATCGAGATCGGGGGTGGTGATCATCAACCGGTTGTAACCGGGATCGCCATTGAGCCCAGGCGCAGTGCCCGTCGGTAGCGGCGTCTTCCACTCAAGGAGATCAAGCGAAAGTCCATCGAGTCCATCGTCGGAATGCATGATCCAGGCATCCCACGCGACTTCACTAAGACCGAATGCTGCGCCCGACTGGTTCTTGCTTGGCACAGTGCGCAACACGCGTCGAAGCCCGAGTGCTTCGTAAAACGCAACAGCAACATCGAGATCAGAGCAGTTCGAATTGCAGTGATAGATCCGGCTTCCCTGGATGGCCATCGTCGAATCGTAGGGCCACCGAACCGGCAGCGCCTTCAGCGCTCAGTAGGACTCGGGATCGTCAATAACTGACTGTGGCACCGGGAAGTTGTAGAGCTCTGAAGCGTTCTTCCACGTGATGCGGGCGATGTCCTCGGCCGGAAGATTGCCGATCTCGTGCTTGGTCACCTTCTGTGTGTTTGGCCAGGTTGAGTCGCAATGCGGGTAATCGCTCTCAATGAGGATGTTCTCGATGCCAATGCGATCTCGCTGAACAAATGCTGATGGATCCTCCACGGCACAGAACCAAAAGTTTCGCTTGAGAACTTCGGCAGGCGTGAGGTCGGTGCCTTTCCACGTTCCGTACATTTCGTGATAGCTGAGCATGTGGTCGAGGCGATCCATAAGCCCCGCCACCCATCCGATTCCGCCTTCGGACATACAAAGTTTCAGATCTGGGAATCGAACGGGAAGCAACGAATACAACCAGTCAACCGCGGCGAACATCGCGTAACCAAAAAACAACACACCAACCGTGTCGCCCGGAGCGTCTGGGGCAGTCGCCGGCGACGTGCCGGAAGAACCGATGTGAAGATTCACAACCGTTCCGGTTTCCGCGCAGGCCTGCATCATGGGGTCCCAGTAACCAGTGTGAAGTGACGGGAGCCCGAGCATGTGGGGCGCTTCGGAAAACGTCACAGCCCTGAAGCCGCGCTCGGCGTTGCGACGAATTTCCTCGGCGCCAAGCACGGGGTCAAGCAGCCACGGGATCTGACACGGCACAATGCGCCCCGGATGGGTGCCGGCCCACTCTT
The DNA here is from genome assembly GCA_903867185.1 of uncultured Candidatus Nemicrothrix sp. Taxonomy (GTDB): domain Bacteria; phylum Actinomycetota; class Acidimicrobiia; order Acidimicrobiales; family Acidimicrobilacustridaceae; genus Acidimicrobilacustris. The sequence continues at coordinate 16,737 of CAIPQK010000169.1, forward strand.
CAAGGTGCCAGTCATTCCATGCGCGAGTCGTCGCCAGAGCGAGTTCGACATCATTCGTGGTCGTTTGCAATCGCTGACCGCAAAAGCCGGGCAAGAACGAAGGGAAGTTCACCGACGCGTAGATGCCATTGAGATCCATATCGGCAATGCGCGCGTCGATATCCCAAGCTCCGCGTCGCATCTCATCAAAGCGAGCAGGCTCGAATGAATACTCCGACACAGGTCGGCCAACGACAGCGTTGAATCCGACATTGGGGAATTCCATGCCGTCGTACACCCAAGTTTCGGAGCCATCATCTTTTTCAATGATCTTTGGCGCCCGATCAGCCAACTTCGCCGGGAGTCGACCTTCGAAGGTGTGCGGTGGCTCAACAATGTGATCGTCGGCAGAAATAATTGTGTAGTCGCGCTTACGCCGTTCTGGTTCAGGCAGAAATGTCACGCCGCCAGTTTTTGATTTTCCACCGGTGGTGAAATTGAGATTGGACGCGAGGTCATCGATATTGATGGACACGGTTCACTCCAGGACGTCGGGTTCTTCACGGATAAGACGACGGACCGCTCCGGCCCAATAAACCTCGGTGCCGCGTTCGAGCAATGACGCCTTCATGGCGGGGCGAACAATCGGCGGCACGGTGGTCGCTGATCGACCAGCAACGAGCACGTCGTACATGAGTTTGCATTGGCGATCGAGCGTGGCCGACTTATAGGTCGCCTCTTCAATCGTCGGCGCAGTAACGATCACCCCATGATTGGCCAAAATCACGACGGAGGCATTCCCGATTCGCTCGGCCAGGTCGGCACCGAGTTCCGGAGAATCGATTTCACCCGAATACTCGCTGACGAATCCAAGTTCACCGTCGTACATCGATGACTGTTGGTGGAGAAACTCGGGAACGAGTCCAAGCGCGGCTAACAGCACTGCGTAATACGGATGGTTATGAACAACGACTCGAGATTCAGGGCGACGTCGGTGAAGTTCAGTGTGAATTTGAACGGCCGGAGTGACATCCCACTTTCCGCCGATCACGTTTCC
>CAIPQK010000170.1 GCA_903867185.1 uncultured Candidatus Nemicrothrix sp.
CTGAAACTCCAGGTGAGGTCGCCCTTGGCCCAGTAGGAGAACTCGTAGGTTCCTGGCGACAGAGCGATGCCGCTCTGCGTCAAAGTGGCATTCAGTTCGAGAATTGCAAGTTGCGCATTTGCTTCGATTTGAGGAGTTATGCCCTCGGCGGTGAGAACCGGTGGCGTCTCGCCAACGTCCACATATGTGACGACCCCTGTGGCCACCTGAAGACGCAAAAGGAGAAGAATGGTGGACTCTTTTTGAACGCGGTAGTCGGCGAGTGTGCGCCCGTCTTTGAGAAGTTTGCCGTCGAACATAAGTCGCTGCTGAGATGCAGGAATTCCCTCGTGGTCGTCGATTTTCTGCTTGACGTTTTCGATCGAGTCTGAAGATTCGACATCGAGGGTGATCGTCTTGCCCGTGAGGGGTTTGATAAATATCTGCATGCCACTCATTAGTTACAGACTCCGCTTTCTTGACGTGGGGGTTTGAGCGATTTAGGGGTCATGCCGCTTTGCGCTGCACGACGGCAGTGACGTGACGGGCTGTTTCGATTCCGGGGAGTGTTTCTGCGGTCCCGTCGGCGGCGGTGTGAAACGGATGGGGTGCGGGAGTTGGTTCGATGAACGTCACGAAACCGTTCTGTTCGAGATCGTCGAGCAACTCGCGCAAGGGATTGGAGCCATCGGTAAATGACAGTTCCGCGCACAGTGCGATGAAGGTTCCGCCGGGGGCAAGAAGCTTGGTGCCCTCCAGGATGAATCGGCGTGGAAGTTCAAATCCAGTTTCGCCGCCTTGAGAGTAAATGCGTCCAACGGCGCGATGCGCTGGAACCCAAGGGGAGTTAACACAAACAAAGTCAAAAGTTTCCGGTCGAAGGCCGGTTGCGACATCGTTGGTCACAACGTGCATTCGCGATTTTGCGGAATCGGGAAGTAGCTCGCGACTGAGTTGTGCAGTCTGTGTCGCTCGTTGGTTGATGTCGGTAGCAACGACTGCTTCGTATCGCGAGGTAAGGAACGCGGCGACGAGACCTGTTCCGGTTCCAAGGTCGATGGCGCGCTTGCCGTGGAGTCCGTACTTCCAGGCTTGGTCACGTAAAAGCCATGTGTCGGTTCCTGCGTAGACGCTGTCGAGTGGAACCTCGGTGGATGAATCAAGAAACGGCAAAATCGCCATTGCTTTGCCATCGGAGAGCACTTCGAAGGCAAGCGAGAATCGACTTTCCTCGGTGATCGTGGCGAGGCCAGTTTCAAGGAGTGCCACAAGCGGCTGTGGCCCCCCAAGAAAACGTGCGGCAACAGCGACGTCGATGTACTTGCCTAATGCGAGTTCGGCGAGGGCTGCGTTGCATTCATCGTCAATCTGCAGTCGACCGAATCGGTTGATGAAGCCAGCTTGCGCGAGATGTTGCCCAAGTTCCTGAATCGCGTGACGAGCGTTGGGCGAATTGAGAGCGGTCTCTGGTGCCCATTTCGTGCGCAAGGCACCGCCAGCGATCACGGCGGCGGAGGAGGAGGAACGAATGTCCAACTCGGTGCAGTTGACCCAAGCGCACCGTCTTCGAAGGAGGGATTCAGAATGAGGTTCGGTGTGGGTTGCGCGATTCCGCCCAAATTTGGCTCGTTGTAGGGGTCGTCCGGACCATGCCAGTAGTAAGGAGTGGATCCTGAAGCGCCACCATCGCAGGTCTCAGTGGCGCCAGTGACGGTGGCGTTGGCGAGTGAGCCAGGAGCCAGGATGATCGCTCCGATGACGCCTGCACCGATGCCCAAGGCTCTGCGGCGACTGAACGATGCAGGAATTCCCATGGCGCTCACTCTAATTGGTGGGTTTGCTGCGGCCCGGGTCAGTCCACGGTTAATCGATGGACTATCTAGCCCGTGAAGGCGGGAACTACCGGAGCTACCGGAATCACCGTTTCTTGATTCTCGAAGGCCCCGATGTCAGCGATCCCGTTGACAATGCGGTTGAATCCGATGCCGCGCTGATCGAAGGTGCTTCCGGGGAATGTCGGGAGGGTCGCAGGGCCGGCGTCGATGGCAGGGCTGCCCGCGAGCAGCGCGAACGTTGCCGTTGGGCCGCCGTTGTTGGTAAGCGGGCCAAGGAGTAACGATGCGCCAGCGACGTTGCTCTGTGTTCCACCCTGATCGGTGACGGTGACGGTCGAGGTGCCGATGATCGAGTGATCGGACGTCGCCGAGCCGGTCGTTCCAACAGTTTCTCCAATGTCGGATGTTCCGTTTCCGGCCAGAATTGTGGAATTGAGTTGCAGGATGTTTGCATTCGCCGGC
>CAIPQK010000171.1 GCA_903867185.1 uncultured Candidatus Nemicrothrix sp.
CGAACCTGCCATCGGATAGAGCGACCGCTTGACTTCGCTCACTGCGAAACGAGCGCCCTTACCCGCAACGCGGATATCAGTGCCTTGCAAGAGTTCCGTTCCGCCAGCAAAGGCAATGCCTTCCACAGCAGCAATCAGCGGTTTCTTTGGCTGGTAGTCGCGCAATAAGCACTTCCACATGAGATTTGGATCTTCGGCAAGTCGGGCGACGGTATCGATCTCGGTGTCGGCATCGGGTCCGGCGTCACCAGCCATTGCTTTGAGGTCAGCTCCGGACGAGAAGTTGCCGTCGGCACCGGTGAGGATGATGGCGCGCACGTCGTCGTCGGCATCAGCCTCGACCATTGCGTCGTACATGCGCATCAACATCGCTCCAGAGAGCGCATTTAGACGCTTTGGGCGATTCATTGTCATGACGAGCACGTGACCTTCGCGCTCAATAATTGCGTCAGGCATGGTCCTCCTCATCACGGCAGCGGTAGACGCTCGGCGGAGACCAACCCGCGGATTTCTCCGCAGCCCGATGCCCCCCGATCGGTGTCGCGACCCTAGAGGTACTTAACACTGCTGAGCAACCTGTTCGGGAGATTTTTCTCGCCGGCCGCAATGCGCTCGACCGCGACAAAAGGCCGACTCAGGTATAGAAGGGATTGTCTCCGGCGTTGTGGTCGGTGACGTCGACAACGTCGGTGACTTCAGGGATTGACTCGTAGATCGATGCGGTAATGCCGTCGCGCAATGTGGCCGCGCTCATGGCACAGCCCTGACAGCCGCCGCCCATTGTCAAGAAGACCGTTGTGTCGTCGACGCCGACAAGCGCCGCGAAGCCGCCGTGTTGGGCCAATCCCGGGTTGATGACCTCATCGAGGAGTTGGGTGACCTTGTCGGGGATATCGCCGGTGAGTTCGATATCGCGACCTTCAAGCGGATTCACTGGCGCTGGCCGATTCGGATTCTTAATAACGAAGCCGCCTTGGCTCGACGCACGGGGAAGATCAAGCACTGCTCCGCGCATCGTGTCAATGCTGTTCGCAGCAACTACGACACTCAGTCCACCTTGCACCGAGAGATCATCTTCAGCATCAAGTTCGGAGATCGTCGCCCACCCGAGGTCGTAGGTGTAGTCGACGCCGGCCGAACCCGTGATCTCGACCCGAAGGCAGATGGAGCCGGGGTCTTCCTCGGTATCGCGAATTTCCAGAACACGGCCGAGTGCATCAGGAGCAACGGTGAGAACGAACTCGCCCGTTGCGATTGCCTCATCGGTCGCGCTTAATGAACTTTCAGACATCAGAACCTCTGCGGGAGAACTGCCGGGTGATCCCAGCACCGAGGAGAAAGGTTACCGGCCCCAGCCCCCGACCCCTCGGTTGAGCCAAAAGTTGATGATTCAGCGCGGACAATCGTTAAGACAGGTAGGAACCGCGGCCAAATGCGACTGCCAACGCCAACATTGTCAGGAGCGAAAGCGGCAGAATCACCAATCGCAATTTGGGGCGAGCCACGAGAAGTTCCGCAGCCACCACGATGCACGGAAATGCTCCGAGCAGGTAGCGGCCACCACCGAAGAAGTCCTTCGTTCCCAACAGCGGCAAGGCAATAAGCCCAAATGCGTAGACGGCGTAGGCCCAACCAAAACGTCGCTTCACCCGAGGAAGAAGAAGTAGCGCACCGAGCACGACGAGTCCATGCGCGACGTGGCTCATCGTCGACCAGGCAAAGGGATGGTGCTGAAGTTCTTCAAACAGACGGAACTTCAACCATGTTGATGGGCCAGCACCTTGATCCCAGCCTTTGCTGGCCTCGATGGTGACAAACAACAAAGGGTCGCCGAACTTGACCCAAAGAAATGCACACCAACTGCCAACGCCGAGCCAAGAGAGGAATATCGGTGCGTCGGCTCGCGTAAGCGATCGAGGATTGAACAACTGACGGACTCCGACCGCACCATGGGCACGGTTGCGGCGCTCGATAACGCGCAGCACGAGAGCAAGCGCCACGACCAGACCCGCTGGACGTCCTGCAGTGGCCAAGATGCCCACGAGGCCAGCCCAGAAATACCGATCGCGTTCAACCAGATAAAACGCGCCAATTGCGGTCGCAATAAAAAGTGCATCGGAATAGACGACGCCATAGAGATACCAACTAAACGGAAAGACACAGAGAAGCGCCACTGCAGTGAACGCCACTACAGGTGACACGAAAAGCTTTGCCCACTTCCGCAGAACAACCACGACCACTGCACTGCTGACGATCGTTACGAAGGTTCCAGTGATGTAGATCGTTGGGAATGCCCAGCTCAAAAGCCGGATCACAAGTGGATAGGTAGGCCAGAACGCCACCGATGACTGCACTCCCGGGAAATAGACGTATCCCTCTCGAGCAATCGTGCGGTACCACTCCGCATCCCACCGGGCGAAGCCCCCAAACCAAACATCGCCTATTCCATGTCGAACCGGGAAGAACGGATCGTGGGCTAAGTGGTTATTTCCATACCAAATAGCGAGCCAAACAAGAACGCCGATAGAGGCGAAGACTGCCAACGGCGTCCACCATTTGTCCATCCACGTTGGGGCTTCGTTGACCGGTGGCCCCTCAAGGGCGCGCCGGTCACGAAGCCGCGAAACAAGCCGACGACGGGACGGCTCCAAAGGAGCGAGTGTGGTGGTCGAGTTCTCAGACATTGATTTGGGCGGTCCATCCCCCCGATGGGCCACGTCAAACGCTAGCCGCAGTGTCGCCGTCACCGATAGAAGATCGGAGGGCGCCTCATGCGCCGTAGCCTCGGGCCAATGATCTGTGTTGACGTCGACCGAGTGACCATGACCCGTCCCGGGAGGCCGCTCTTCACCGACGTGTCCCTCACCCTTTCAACGGGCGACCGGCTCGGCATCGTCGGGCTCAATGGAACTGGCAAATCCACGTTGCTGTCTGTTCTCACCGGAGAGGTTGAGCCAGAATCCGGAGCAGTGCGACGCGGCCGCGGAGTCCAGATCGCCACCCTCCCCCAACGCCCGATCCTTCCCAGTGGAACCGTGCTCGCTGCCGTCGAAGCCGTCGCCGAACGCGATTGGGAAGCTGCCGCCGTTCTCGACCATCTCGGCATGGCGTCACTCACCGACGCCGATACCGGTCGTCTCTCGGGTGGACAAGCAAAACGAGTCGCACTCGCTCGTGCACTCGTCGCTCCCAGCGACCTGCTTGTTCTCGACGAGCCCACCAACCATCTCGACATCGATGCCATTGCGTGGCTTGAAGATCGCCTCGATAGCTACCGAGGCGGCCTCATACTTGTCACTCATGATCGTCACGTTCTTGATCGAGTCACCACTCGCGTTCTTGAACTCGATCGGGGACGTTCCTATCTTCACGACGGCGGCTACAGCGGTTACCTCGAAGGGCGGGCACTTCGCGAAGAGCAAGCCGTCTCACAAGAGTCAACGCGCAAGAACCTTGCCCGTAAAGAATTGGCCTGGCTTCGCCGCGGTGCTCCCGCAAGAACAAGCAAACCAAAAGCACGAATCGAAGCTGCGACCACCCTCGTTGAAACACGTGCGGAACCCGCAGCACGATCAGGAATTCCCGATCTTTATTTGGGAACTCCGCGTCTTGGCGACAAGGTGGCCGAGATCACCGATGTCTCGTTCGGTTACGAAGGCGCGGCGCCGCTGTTCAGCAATCTTGAATTGATGCTCGACAACCGTGAACGCCTCGGATTGATCGGGCCCAACGGTGCCGGAAAATCCACGCTGCTTGATCTCATAGCCGGTCGACGGTCACCAACTTCCGGAACCATCGACATCGGTTCAACGGTGCGCGTCGGCTACTACGACCAGATCGGTGTCGAACTCGATCCACGCCAACGCGTCCGCGAAGCAATCACCGGTGGTCGCCGAGAGCCCGACTGGCAAGACTCCGCGCTTCTCGAATCATTTTGGTTTGATGGTGACGCGCAATGGGCTCCAATCGAACTCCTCTCAGGTGGTGAACGACGCCGCCTGCAACTTCTTCTCGTCCTCGCACAGAAACCAAATGTCCTGCTGCTCGACGAGCCCACAAATGATCTCGATCTCGACACTCTCCGTGTGCTCGAAGAGTTCCTCGACGACTGGCCCGGGGCGTTAATCGTTGTCAGTCATGATCGTGCATTTCTGGAACGAACAGTTGCTGACGTGATCATCATGGATGGACACACCACCCCTTCCCGCAGGCCCGGTGGCTATGCAGCGTGGGAAGAGAAGCGTCGTTCCTCCATGGTTAGGGGTCGAATCGCCGATCCAGGGAAATCTGCGAGCAAAACATCGAATCGACCAAAATCAACTGGAGCGACAACAGCTCCGACAAGCAAAAAACCGACTCGATCCCCAAGCACCCTTCGCTTCCTAATCAAGGATCTCGAGAAAGAGATCAAGCGTCTCACCAAGACCAAAGACCGGCTCGAGACAAAAGTCGCTGAACTGGCAACTTCTGGCAACCACGTCGATCTGACCACTTCCGGCGCTGAACTGACCACTGTGATTGCCACAATCGAAGCGGCAGAAGAACAGTGGTTGCAACTGACCGAAGAGGCCGAACGGGCGTCGAACTGACACCACGCCCATCACCGGTAGATTCGTAAGCCGTGACCGACGTCGAGACCCCCACCGAGGCGCTGCTAGATCTGCGGCGAGCTCGACGACATAACCGACTTTCTGAAGTCCACTGGATCGACGCGCTCTACCGGGTCTACATGGTTGGACTCGCTGCAGTGATTTTCATCATGTTTGCTGTCAGTCGACTTCCAAACGATCGCCTCACGAATGAAGAGGCTTTGCAGTTCGCCAACAAAGCACCAATGTGGCTTGGCCTTGGTTTCGCGATAGCGATCGGAATCGGATTGCGATCGGGTGGCCGCGGTGGACCACTTGTGCTCGAGGCTCCCGTCGTTATGCATGAACTCAATGCTCCGGTGCCGCGTGAATCTGTTGTGCGCGGCCCAGCCATCAAGCAACTTCGTTTCATGGCGTTCGCCGGAGCAGTCATTGGCGCCATCATCGGAGAAGTCTCCGCTCACCGACTTCCCGTAAATCCGGCAGTAGCAATCGCATGCGGCGCGCTGGCATTCGCACTTGCGGGAATGTTGGCGTCGGCAACTGCCCTCGCAGCGTCTGGCCGTCGCCTTCGCTGGTGGCCTGCAAATTTCCTCGCTGCAGTCATCATTGGTTGGTCTGTTCTCGATGTCCTCGGGAAACGAACCACTTCACCATTCACGCTTCTCGCCGACATCGCGTTCTGGCCCATCGAGTTCCGGGCGCTTGCGCTCATCAGCGTCGTGCTTGTGGGAGTCGTGGTGTGGCTTGGCCTTTCGCGCATCGGCGATCTCTCGATCGAACATGCGCTGCGTCGCGCCGGACTCGTTGCACAGTTGCGATTCGCAGTGACTCTTCAGGATGTTCGAACCGTTGTCTTGCTTCGCCGTCAGTTGTCACAAGAAAACGCCCGACTTCGTCCGTGGATCCGAATTGGAAGGTTGAAGCGCAAGAGTTTCATTCCTCCCACTTGGAAACGTGATTGGCAGAGTTACTTGCGCTTCCCGCTCCCCCGCCTTCTTCGCATGGCAATGCTCGGAGCCATCGCTGGCCTCTCACTCGGTGCGCTCTGGCGCGGCACGATCCCAATGATCATCGTTGCCGGACTTGCGCTTTATCTCGTTGCGTACGACGCGTCCGAACCAACGGCGCAAGAAGTCGATCACCCCACGCGCTGGGAGAGTTTTCCTGATGCTCCAGGCGTGCTTATTCTCCAGCACATCGCGGCAGCATTCGTCGTCATGGCATTTATCTGCCTCATCGCTGCCGCCACTGCAACACTCCTCGTGCCATTCGCAGTCGTGTGGAAGTTGGCGCTCATCATGTTCGTGCCCGTCGCACTTGCTTCTGCGGTCTCCGCAATGATCAGCACTGCCCAAGGTGCACCCGACATGGCCGGACTTGCTGGCCTTGGCCCCGATGTCATGGGCTGGCTCATGATCGCTCGACTCATCATTCCGCCAGCGATCACCATCATCGCCCTCCTCCCATTGCTCAGCGCCGGGTCCGATCCCAACGCCATCAACACCACCAAAGTCGGCAATGCAACGGTGTACTCACTGTTCGCCGTCGGCGGTGCCATCCTTTATCTGCGCACACGGAAGCCGAAGCACCTGTGACCTCACCATTCGCACTACCCAAACAACCACCCACGCCGGCCACCGAGCCGCGCCTCAAGCCCGATGCTGCGTTGCAGACCCTCGACCTGTCGAAGGACTACGGCGACGGCATGGGTCTCATGAGCGAACTCGATCTCGTGATCAACAAGGGCGAGCTCGTCATGCTCGTCGGGCCCAACGGTGCCGGTAAGTCAACGTTCCTTGGTCTTGCCGCCGGCATGCTCGAACCCTCCAACGGTTGGGCCTTTATTGCGGGTAGCCCTGCTGGAACAGTTCCGGCCCGTGCTGCGCTTTCGTACCTTCCTGACAATCCTGTTCTTTACGACGATCTCAGCCTCGGCGAACACATCGAGTACATCGCCCGCTTACACAAGACCGTCGATTGGCAGGACTACGCCGATGATCTTGTCGACATGTTTGGTCTCGGCGATCGAATTGACGATCTTCCATCGCGATTCAGCCGAGGCCTGAAACAAAAGACTGGCCTCATTCTCGGCCTCATTCGACCATTCACGGTGATGCTCGTCGACGAACCATTCGTCGGGCTCGATACCCCCGGTCAAGAAACGCTCGTCGAGATCATGACCGACGTCGTCGCCCAGGGCGCATCGATCATCTGCTCCACCCACCAACTTGATTTGGTTCCCAGCGCAAACCGTTGCGTTGGGCTGCGCGACGGAGAACTGGCCTACGACGGTCCTGCAACTGCAGCAAAGATTCGCGAACTCGTCGGCGGCGAATAAAAAGTGGCTGAAACGCCCTACCGCAAAGGCATCCTCTCGGAGCCGCTTGACCTCGATGGCGACACGCCACGGTCACGACAAAAGCCGCCGGCAATTGCGGCAACTCCGGGTCTCGAAGTTGAAGTTCGCGGTACTCATTTATGGGGAGTTGTCGTTGAATGCGATTCAGCGTTCATCACCCTTCGCGACCGCCAAGGACGCGATCACAAAGTCCGATTACGCGACGGTGCTTTTGACGTAAAGGGACGCCAAGTCACACTCGTCCGCCCGAAGGCGTCATCGACTGCAGCGGCAACGCGCACTGCGTCGGGATCAGTCGCTGTTCCGTCTGCACCGGCGCGCATGGCAAGAGCGAGCCGGCTTCTTGTTGAAGGTGTGCACGACGCGGAACTGGTCGAAAAGGTTTGGGGCGATGACTTACGAGTCGAGGGCGTTGTCGTTGAACTCCTTGATGGTGCCGACAACCTCCAAGAGATCGTGCGCTCGTTCGGCCCCAGAAGCGGTCGCCGGCTCGGAGTGCTGCTCGATCATCTCGTCGATAATTCCAAGGAAACCCGCATCGCTGCTGGCGTTGATCACCCGGACGTACTCGTGACCGGCCATCCCTATGTCGATATTTGGGCTGCAGTGAAACCCTCCGTCGTCGGAATCGCGGCCTGGCCCGATGTTCCCAAAGGTCAACCATGGAAAGAAGGGATCTGTGCGGCTCTTGGAGTCGATGATCCCCGACTTTTCTGGAAAAAGATTCTCAACTCCATTTCGAGTTATTCAGACTTGCAACCACCGCTCGTCGGCGCCGTCGAACAACTCATCGACTTCGTTACTGAACCTTCGTAATTACAAATCGCTATGGCGAGTGAGAAAATCGACGACCGCATCGGTAAACGCGTCGTTGCGATCACCGGCGACCATGTGTCCGGCTCCAGACACATCCACGAATTCGACTGACGGAAATCGATCGCAAAAACGTTGTGCACCTTCGGCGCTTACGAGATCGCTGACGCGACCGCGTACCAACATCATGGGAATGCCATCGTCAGCAATTCGAGCAACCGCAGCATGCAGACGATCAATATCGGTGACCTCCGAAGGACCCATGTCAGCAATACCCTCGCCGCCGCCAGCAAACGCTGGATCCCAGTGCCAATACCAACGACCATCACGCTCTCGAACGTTCTTGCGCAGCCCATCAAGATTTGAGGGCCTCGGTCGATGAGGGTTATAGGCCGCTATCGCATCGGCAACTTCATCCAACGAGGAAAAGCCCTCTTTCGCTTTTGCAGACATGAACTCGGCAATGCGATGAGAACCAGCTGATTCCATCTCCGGAATGATGTCGACCAGCACCACCCCACGTGCGACGCCCGGATGAAGTTCTCCGGCAAGCAACATTGATGTGAAACCACCAAGCGACGCTCCGATAATGAAGGGAGGTTGACCGAAGGTTGAAACAACCGCTTCAACGTCACGAGCAAAGCTCACAAGCCGATAGTCGCCGCCCTCGGCCCATTCCGATTCTCCGTGGCCACGAAAATCCAACGTCACTGACTGCCAACCTTGGTCGGCAAGCGTTGTCGCTGTGCCGGCCCAGGAATGTCGCGTCTGTCCCCCACCGTGAAGAAGCAGTACCGGCGGGGCGTCGCTAGGACCTCGTTCATCGGCAACAAGGGTGATCCCATTTGCACCGGGCACTTCAAAGGTCCGCATTCAACTGACGCTACCGGTCCACCAGCACGGGTAGCGTTCTCGTCATGACCGACACCTCAGTGACGTACGACCTCAATGACCGCGTCGCCCTCATCACGATCGATGACGGCAAGGCCAATGCCATTAGCCATGACATCGCGAACGGTATCCACGAAGCCCTTGAACAAGCACGACGCGAAGCTGGTGCAGTAGTAATCGCTGGTCGCCCTGGTCGATTCTCTGCTGGATTCGATCTCTCAGTGATGACCTCAAGCCCCGAAGCCGCTCGAAATTTGCTCAAAGCCGGCGCCGACATCGCAATTGAGATCCACGAATTCCCAATGCCTGTGGTGGTCGCATCGACTGGTCACGCTCTGGCTATGGGAGCGATCTTGTTAATGGCTGCCGACACTCGCATCGGAGCAGACGGCAACTACAAAATCGGGCTTAACGAAGTTGCCATTGGCATGCCTGTTCCAAAGTTCGCCGTTGAGTTAGCCAGAACATCGCTCTCGAATGCCGCATTCACCGCTGCAGTGAACCACGCCACGGTCTACGACCCGGCCGGAGCGGTGAACGCTGGCTATCTCGATCAGATCGTCCCCGACGATGCAGTGATCTCCACCGCCCTCACTCATGCCGCCGAACTCGCAGAGCGACTTGACCCCAATGCGTTTGCTCTCACACGCGCGAATTGTCGCGGAGCGTCATTGGAGCTCATCCGGAATGGTCTCAACAACGACATCGCGTCGTTTGTCGTCAAGATTCCTGACGCTTGATCAGGTTGTAGGCGAACTCTTCTTTGGCCCTGATTGCTTCACGCTTTCAGCACGACCAGGGCCAATAATCCGATAGACGGTGAAAAACACCACAGCTCCGACTGTGACAAGCACGCTCCACCGCATCAGCGGATTTTGCTTTTCAGTTCCGGCGGTGAGGAGATGAATTGTGGCCATTGCATAAAGCGCATAGCTCGCCATGTGCACGCCTCGCCAAAACTTCTGCGGTATTCGGTTTTTAAGAAGTGATGTCAGTTCGACAGCAAGCAGCAGATAGAACGCGATAATCCCCCAAGCCATGGGCCCGGGCTTCCATTTCGAGGCGAACGGAATGAACGCCTGCGTGATCTTGTAGCCGTAGGTCGTTGACATATACGGATCAAACGACAACGTTACGAAATGCATGATGGTGAAGATCACCGCGAGTCCGCCGAGAAAACGGTGCACATCGAGTAGCCATGGCCCCGGCGTTTTCCGACCAAGTGCTCGAGTCGACAATGCGAGACCCCACAACACCGCCAGCGCAAGCAGCACCCAAGCGACGATGCCAGAGGATCGCGAGACGTACCACCACACCTTGGTGGCACCAAAGATCATTTCCGTCATCTCAGAGCCGCTGATCTGTCATGAACTCAGCGTAGGTCCCTTGACAACAAAGTCATTGAATTGCCCGGCCGTGATGAGTTGCCCATCGTCGGCAATTAAGAGCCCAGATAAGCCTGCCTGCTCGAGAAGCGCGCGACCGGCCACTACGCCAGCAATGAGTGCAGCCTTTGCATGCGCTTCGCCCCATGCGGCCTGAGCAGCAATCACCGTGACGGCCGCAAGGCCACTTTGTGATGGTTTGGAAGTACCCGGATCAATGAGGTGATGGGCTTCGCCAGTCGTTGTCGACCATTTGCGTCGCAAGCGCGAACTTGTCGTAACCGAACCTGTTTCAAGACCCAGGACAGCGAGGTCCTCGCCGGGTTGAAGCGGGTCATCGATCACGATGACCCACCCGCCACCTTCCACCGATTCACCACCGACACGAATATCACCACCAAAATCGAGACACGCACCGGCCACGCCGTCCTCCATCACCTGAGCAAAGAGGAGGTCAGCGGCATGCCCTTTACCAATCCCACCAAGATCAAAATGAAGTCCTAGCGGTCCGTGGATAAGCGAGGAGCGAGCATCCAGAACGACCTCGTCAAGTCCACCAGAACGCAAAGCGAGATCGTTGATCTCAATAGGAGCGCGATCAACCAGTTCGTCGAATGTTTCGTCGTATCCAGCTTCACGCAACGCATCAAGAAGCGTTGGATCGAAAAGTCCGTCGGTTGCCCTCCATGCATCGATAGCGAGAGAAACCACTGAGAACATTTCTGGACTTACAAATACTGGATCACCAGCGTGACGATTCAATTGAGAAAGTTCACTGTTGTCGATGAACCGGGACCATCGTTGTTCAAGATCGTTCATCCGAGTTTCAACACGCTCGAGGATCGGCTCTGCTCGATCGTCATCGACCACGATTCGAACAACGCAGTCACTTCCCATCGCTCGAAACGCGTGTGAACTCTCCGCCAGCGCTTTCATGCTGCGTTCAGGAGGCGCGGGTTCGAGGTGGGGCCACCGTGGTGACAGGAGCCGGAGCAACAGGAACAACCGGCGCCGATGTTGCCGGCGGTGAGGTCACTGGCGCCGAAGGAGAGGCCGGAGCCGAGGTCGCCGGAGCCGAGGTCGCCGGACTCGAAGCTGCTTGTGAGCTTGAACTTCCTCCCGAGGAAGCCGGCACAACTCCCGCTGCTGCGGCTTTCGAAGAATTCGCTGACGATGGAGAGGTTCCGCTCGGAGCAGTCGACGTCCCCGGCGAAGCAGCAGTAGGCCCAGCACCAGCAGCGGGGAGTGCCGCCGGGTCGGTTGCCGTTCCTGCTGTTTGCGATGTTTCAGAACCTGCAACGCCCGGAGTCCCGGTCACATTCAGTTCCAAAGTCGCGGAGTTCGCTCCGCCACTTTGTTGACCACTCAGAGCCAGCGCAGCAACGATTGCGGCAGTCGCCGCCATGCTCAGGCCGGCAGTCAGCGCACGAGACGCTGGAGCAGCGGAACCCTTCTTCTTTGCGCGGCTCGTTGCCGAATTGGGCGTCGATGCACTGCCTGCATCAGTTCGTTGCGCACCAGAGCCTTGGTCAGTCATCGTCTTGATCCTCCCGCTCTTCGCCGTCTCGGTCCTCGTGCTCACGATCGTTCGTAGGAGATGTCGTTGGCGGAGACGGCGGTGTCACCGTCGTCGTCGGGGTGGGCTCCACTTCCCCTGGGCTCGAAGGTGTCTGCGGGCTGACACCCGTCGTCGTCGTCGCCCCCGAAGGGTTCTGAACTCCTCTGTTCCCTGGGTTGGCGGTTCCGCCGCTCACGCCGACCGAACCAGAACTTGACGACCCGTTCGGAGACAAGTTCGAGCCTGATGACGAAGCCATCGGAAGTTGGGCTCCTGCAGCATCGGTCGAACCCTGATTGATCGGATCAGAAACGCTTTGGGTTGACGAAGCTTCGGATGCCGCAGAGGCAGCAGCGGCGTTCGTCGGATTCACAACCGTGAGTTGACCCACATTTGCAGCGCTCAACTGGCCCACCGGCTTTGAGGCCCCAACGGAAAGAATCCCGATGTTCGCGGCGACTGCACCGCTCGCCGCCGTGACGACAATGGCGGCTGCGCCAGCAATAGAGAGTGCTAGTTGTCTGTTCATGCAGCCCACCGTAGGGACCTCCACCCCAACGAATGCCCCGCGAATGGTTAAGAACTGGCAAAGTCATTCATCTAGCGGCCCCAAAAGGACGTTGATTCAAGTTTTGGGATGCACTCTGCCTTCCGTGGCGTGCCACCCTTAGGCAATGAATGTTCTTCTGGTTGAAGATGACGATGCAATCGCCGAGCCCCTCGTCAAGGGTCTTGAGCGGCAGGGTTACGTCGTGCATCGCGAGTCAACGGGACTTGGTGCCGTCGCCGCATTTCATTCTCATTCTTCGGTTGACATCATCCTTCTGGATCTCGGTCTACCCGATATCGATGGCTACGAAGTGTGCCGACGCGTACGTGCCGACTCAATGGTTCCGATCATCATCCTTACCGCACGCGGCGATGAAATCGATCGCGTCCTCGGACTCGAATTAGGCGCCGACGACTACATGGTCAAACCTTTTGGCTTCCGCGAACTCATTGCCCGGATGAATGCCGTCACCCGTCGCAGCAATGCGTCAGGCACGATCAAAGACGACATCACCAAACTCACTGGAGAAGTCATTCTCGACAACCGCACTCGAAAAGTCACAGTGCACGACAAAGACATCCAATTAACGCGCAAAGAGTTCGATCTCCTCGCCCTCTTGGCTAGTGACGCCGGTGCAACCCAAACACGAGAAACAATCCTCGAACAGGTCTGGGATGCCCATTGGTATGGCCCGACCAAAACTCTCGATGTTCATGTCGCATCACTACGCAAGAAACTCGGCGACCCGACCATCATCGAAACTGTTCGGGGTGTGGGTTTTCGCCTTCGATCCAACACTGAGGATGATTCAGCCTCGTGACCCGTCGCCTCCTCGCTACGTATCTCCTCCTCACTCTCGTCGTGCTCATCGCGCTCGAGGTGCCACTCGCTTTGGGCTACCGAAACCGTCAGATGGATCAACTGACTTCGGGAATTGAACGCGACGCATTCGTACTGTCGTCCTACCTTTCAGATTCGCTGTCCGGCGGCACTCCGGTAGATCTCGGTACGGTTGCGACCAACTACACAGCCGCGACAGACGGCCGAGTGGTCATCGTTAACTCGACCGGCGATGTTCTCGCCGATTCTGAACCTTCGGCACCGGGACCACGAAACTTTTCTTCGAGACCAGAAATTGCTAGTGCCCTCGATCGACAGATTGCGACAGGCACGCGTAACTCAACGACATTAGGAACCGGCCTTGTGTATGTCGCCGTTCCAATCTCGATTGGAGACCATGTTCTCGGCGCATTACGAGTGAGTTACTCAACCGATCAAGTCGATGCCAAAGTCCGTCGCTACTGGGTCGTACTTCTCGGCGCCGGTCTCGTCACCCTGCTTCTTGCTGCGGTACTCGGAATACTCCTCGCCCGATGGGTGACCCGTCCCATCGCTAAGTTGCGCGATGCTGCGACTCGAATAGGAAGTGGCGAGCTTTCTGCACGCGCTGATATCGATCGCGGACCACCTGAAATCAAAGATTTGGCTTCCGCATTCAATGCGACCGCAGTCCGTCTTGAAGAACTCGTCACTGCACAAGAACAGTTTGTAGCCGACGCCTCTCATCAACTTCGCACGCCATTGACCGCATTACGCCTTCGCCTCGAAATGCTCGAAATCGATTCCGACGATGCCAACCGCGATGACATCGATGGTGCTCGTAACGAAGTGCAACGAATGTCGAGAATGGTTGACGGGCTCTTGGCTCTGGCAAGAGCCGAACGCACACAGGGGGCGCGTCCAGGACGTCTTGCCCTCGATGAAGCTCTGCAAGAACGCGCTGCAGCATGGCAGCCCGTCGCCGAGGAGCGAGGCGTCTCCATCGTCGCTCGCGGCGGAGGACTCAAAGCGCGCTGCACTTCGGACATGCTCAGCCAGGTTCTCGACAACCTCATCGCGAATGCTCTTGAAGTTGCTCCCGCCGATTCGGTACTCACGCTCCAGGCCACCACAGAAGATTCTTCTTCGGGCTCAGTCATTGCCGTTCACGTCACCGATCACGGTCCCGGCCTCACCGACGAACAGCGCGAACGGGCCTTCGACCGTTTCTGGCGAGCCAGCAATGAACGCGGCGAATTGGGAGGAACCGGCCTCGGACTCGCCATTGTCCAGAAACTGGTGGAATCCGAAGGTGGTAGGGCGGAACTTCGGGCCGCCGAAGGCGGCGGACTCGATGCCGTACTCCTTCTCGGTAACTGAACCTTTACCGAAGAGGGCGATGACGCCTGTCATCTTCCCGCGTGCGAACATGACCCAACACTCGATCCCGGAGGAAGAGTCATGATCAACACCATCGTCGTGCCGCTTGACGGTTCTGAACTGTCTCAGGGCGCTTTGCCAATTGCCAACGAGCTCGCTGCTGCACTCGACTCTTCCATCGTGCTTCTCGCTTCGGGCTGGGGAACCACTGTCGAAGAACTGATCGGTTACCTCAACGATCAAGGGGCCTCACTTTCCGTCCCTTTCGAGAGTTCCGTTGTTCCAGATACCTTCCCGGCAACAGCCATCGCCAACGCCGTCAATGCCGCTGATGACGCAATCGTCATGGCCACACATGGACGGACTGGGTTTGGCAAGGCGTTACTGGGATCAGTTTCCGAGGATGTACTCAAGCGATCAAACAACCCCGTGCTCCTCGTTGGACCTCAAGCGAAGCCGTTTACAAGCTTCAAGGGGGCCGAGATGGTCGTGACCACGGACGGTTCACCAATCTCCGCAATGGTCCTGCCTCGTGCAGCTCGCTGGGCAAAAGCATTGGGGATGAAAGTGGTCGTGCTTTCCGCTACCGCAGCTGGAGGTTCTCCCCTCGGCAGTGCCGATGCCGACCCACTTGCCAATGCAGTGGACTCCGCTGTCGGATTTTTCACTCGCGAAGGCATCGAAGCTCGGTCCGAAATAGTCGTTGGCTCTGACGCTGCCATCGCCGTCGCAGATTGGGCAAATGCGAACGATGTCGCGCTTGTCGCCATGGCAACTCATGGACGTGGCGGACTTGCTCGAACAGCCCTTGGGAGCACGACCATGCGTACCGTGCACAACTGCCACTGCCCCGTTCTCGTGCAGAAGCCAGTCGGCTAACAACCGAGAACTTTCCCAAACTTTCCCAAACGTTCACATTCCGCTCACCAGATTTACCGTGCGTTGGCTTGAGGCCCTACAACACTTTGCTTTGCAACTGCGTTGGGCAGTCCCACCCCTCAGGAGTCAACGTGAACCCTCCCGCTGCACGTAGCCTCACTCTTGTGAATGAAGAAGAGCTTGCCCTCGCCACTATCCATCCAGACCGACGCCTGAGTTTTGAAGGCGCGTTTAACTTTCGCGATCTCGGTGGTTATGCAACCACTGATGGTCGAACGGTCAAGTGGCGCACACTCTTTCGCGCCGACGCCGTCCACCGTCTTCCCGACGCCGAACTTGATCAACTCGCCGCGATCGGCCTGAAGACCGTCATTGATCTTCGAACTGGCTCCGAAGTCGAGCATGGTCGCCTCCACGACCTCGACCGCGGCATTCAACATGTGCACCTCGATGTTCTCGGCGAAGTATGGAAACCCCTCGATCTCGATGACAACGCCGACGCACGTGTCGTCCTTAGTGACCTTTATGTCCACATGCTCGATATAGGCGCTCCCGCACTTTCCCAAGCATTCCGAACTCTGGCGAATGCCGAAAACCTTCCTGCCGTCTTCCACTGTGCCGCAGGAAAAGATCGCACCGGGGTTCTCGCCGCCATGGTGCTCTCAACCATCGGCGTCGCCGATCACGTGATTGTTGCTGATTACGCAATTTCCGGCGCAAATATGGCCGAACTCGTAGAGCGACTCAAACGAGATCGTCCCGAAGCACTCACCGCAATGAACGATCAACCCTCGGCGTATTTAGCGGCACCACCCGAAGCCATGATGCGACTTCTTGCTCATGTCAACGCAGAATACGGATCAATGACTGGCTATGTGAACAGCATCGGCATCTCAACTGATGTCATCGATTCGCTTGCAACAAGCCTTCTCGACTGAGAAGAGAATTAGCGGCGTTTGCGTCGGAGGACTAGTACGGCAACCAGTGCAACGGTTACCGCAATAACAGCGATCGCAATTTTTGATCGGTTGTCGCTTGTTGGTTGAACAACAGGCGGACTCGACATACGAGGGGTATCGGCCAGAACCCGAGACGGAACGTCGGTAACGATCCCTTCGGCGGCTGGAGTGACAGCACCATCTGTGCCGGCGGCGGACACACCAGCATCGGAGCCTGACTTCACGTCACTATCGACACCATCAGTACGAAGCCTCGATGGAGGCATGGCGTCGAGGAAAGCATCAACCGGTGCAGGGCTATCGGTAGCAGGTGCCGGGCGATTCCGTGTTCGTTGCGGGTCATACGCTGGCATCGGATCCTCCAATGGGTTCGGTGGTCACTGATGGCGCTGATGCAACCACCGTTCCCCCAGACCGTGTCATCTCCGGCACGACCGAATCAAGCAGGGTGTCGAATTCCTGAGCCGCATCACTGGCTCCCTGGCGATTTCCGAGACCATGGATCGGCAATGACTGTGCCGAAGCCTCAGCTACAGCAGCCCGCATGTGCACGGGAGCGAAAACCTGGCTGCCGTATTGCTCGAGCAACATTGTGTGCCAGTAGTGAGCATCACGAGTTCGCCCGAGCCGATTCACGGCAATGCCAGCAACTTCAGGACGGCCACCGCGTCGCGCGGCAATTCGTGAAATGGTGAGCTGCACATTGGCCACGCCATCGGAGGCCCATGCACCGGGTTCAGTCACGATAAGCGCGCGATCCGCGGCGAAGAGACCATTGATGGTGAGCAGACCAAGCGACGGAGGACAATCGATCACAACGAGGTCATAGTCATTGCCTTCGAGCGCGAGTTGCAGGCGGTCCTGGGCGCCGACTGGGTCATTCGCCAATTGCGGTTCTCGAGCCGAAAGCGCGGGAGTGCTCGCAAGAACATCGGGAGCCATTCCGCTTTCAAGCACCCACGCCGTCGACACAGCCAGCGAACCGGCCGAACCGGGACGATCGGTCTCAAGCGCAAGATCGACAGTGGTCGCGGGCTCCCAAACGCCGAGGCCTGATGTGGCATTTGCCTGAGGGTCAAGATCGACGACAAGGACCCGTTTCCCCCGCTGAGCGGCGGCGGAAGCAAGGCCAAGGGTGACGGTGGTTTTACCTACTCCGCCCTTTTGGTTCACGACAGCGACGATTGGCATGGCCCAACGCTACGCGGCAGGCCCCTCCAACCGGGCGATACCGGAGGCAAAAAGGCTGGTTTCGAGAGGTGAGTGATGCTGATTTCGGTGATAAGAGAGTGCATGACCATCATCGAAGGCCAGCCGGTTCCCGAGTTCTCACTCCCCGACCAGGACGGCAACACCGTCACATCGGCTCAACTCCGCGGAAGTTGGGCGGTCATCTACTTCTACCCAAAGGACGACACCCCAGGCTGTACTGCCGAGTCGTGTTCATTCCGCGACAACTTTGAAGCCTTCTCTGACGTCGGGGCAAAGGTGATCGGCATTAGTTCCGATTCCGTCGACTCGCACAAAGCATTCGCGCAGAAGCACAACCTTCCATTTACATTGCTTGCCGACACGAAGAGCGAAGTTCGCAAGCAGTTTGGCGTCACTAAGACCCTCGGCCTTCTGCCGGGACGAGTCACCTACGTGATCGATCCCAAGGGCATCGTGCGCAAAGTGTTCTCCTCGCAGTTCAAGCCAAAGAAGCACATCGACGAAGCGCTCGCGGTGATCGGTTCTACATCGCCGAACTAGTTGTCGGACACGTCACAGATCTTCAAGAAATATCGTGACGAGTCTCAAGCCTTCGTTACATAACGCGTGGGATCGCTGATCCCAGCATCAGCAAATCCACGAGCCCGCAGAAGACACGCGTCGCAGTGCCCACATGATCTGCCATCGTCAGTGGGGTCGTAACACGACAGCGTGACGCTGTAGTCGACTCCGAGTTCGATACCTCGCTGGATAATTTGCGCTTTCGTCAGGTGAATTAATGGGGTGCGAATGCAAAGGCGACCGCCTTCGACCCCTTCGCGGGTGGCGAGATTGGCCATGACCTCAAATGCTTCGATGAATTCCGGCCGGCAATCGGGGTAGCCCGAGTAATCGACCGCATTCACTCCGATAAAGACATCGTGCGCACCGCGGGTTTCGGCAACTGCTGTCGCAAAGCTCAAGAAGATCGTGTTGCGAGCAGGCACGTAGGTGACCGGAACTGAATCTGCAGAGAGCTCATCGACCGACTCGTGTTTCGGAATGTCTATCGAATCATCAACCAATGCTGAGCCGCCAAAGGCAGCGAGGTCGATATCGGCGAAGAGATGTTCGACGCTTGCCGCGTTCGCAATAACCGCAGCGCATTCAAGTTCTTTGGTATGTCGCTGTCCGTAGCCAAAACTTAAGGCGATCACTTCGAAACCTTCGCTCTGAGCGATGGCAAGACAGGTTGTCGAATCAAGTCCGCCTGACAGCAGAACGATCGCCTTCGGTTTGCTCACAGAACGCCGTCCCAAACTGCACGTTCCGCCGACATCGGATCAGAAAGAAGTTCTCTGACCACATCGAAACGTTGTGTAGGACGCGACTCACTACTCCATGCCTGCCAACCAGGATCGCCGTTGCGTGCAAACGAAAGCCACGCTTCCTGCATTGCCGCCGACAATTCCCACAAGTCATCGCTCACTGGACCACCAAGAAACAGTTCTGCCCCTTGGTTATCGAGCACCCCAAAGACAAAGGGGATCTCGAGCGCGTGACATGACTTCACAACACCACCGAAGGCCGGCGTTCCCCACGTAAAGAGGTACTGCCATGTTGGCGATTTCGCCGCCCCGCGAGCTTCGACGAGACGAATCGCTGGAATCCGAAACGACGCATCGGTGAGCACTGCATTCCAAAGTTCATCTACCGAGACATCGGGGCGATCGGTGGCGTACACATCACGCACCCGATGTCCGGACCCAAAGATGCCCTCAAGACGGTCCAGCAGACTGGAGTCGTCCAGACCGCCGGGGCTCATAAGTGCAAAAAGATTCCATTCGTTGAGATTGGTACCCGTCAAAAACGGAACGTCGACTGCGTCGCCATTCGCCACAGCGACGAGTGGATCTTGAGGCAGGTACGAGCCATCGATCACCGGCTGAAAGGCCATCGCGAGCGCAAAACTGGTGGGTCCCCCCAAACCCGACGGATCGTCGTACAACTTTGCTTCAACCTTTGTCGCCGCTTTTGCGATGTCGTCTGCAGACGCTCGCAACAAACCATCGATATCAGCGACACCGAGTTTTTCCATGAATTCTTCGGTCATCGCCGCGCCCATCGCAGGGGTAAAGACGTTGTGTGCTGCGCCACTTTGAGCGATTGCCTTCTGGAAGAGCCCGCTCGCGGCGGGAAGGGTGAGAAGTGTCGAGATACTCATCGCTCCTGCTGACTCTCCGAAGATAGTGACGTTGTTTGGATCACCACCAAACGCGCTGATGTTGTCGCGCACCCACGCAAGTGCAGCCGCCTGATCAAGCAGCCCATTCACACCACTCGAGCGATACCGATCATCGAGATCGCCGAGCCAAAGAAACCCAAGCGCGCCAAGTCGGTAGTTGAGCGACACAACGACAACGTCGCCACGGGTTGCTAACGACGTTCCGTCGTACCAAGGTGTCGATGAAGATCCGTTGGTGAAAGCGCCGCCGTGAATCCACACCATCACAGGACGAGCCGCATCGTCGCAGGCCGGCGTGGTCACATTAAGAAAGAGACAGTCTTCGCTTGAGTCAAGGGCTGAGTCACCTAAGAGCGCGGTGACTCCACCTGACTCTTGAACCGACATCGACCCGAACGTCGTCGCATCCCGAACTCCATCCCATGATTCCGGAGGGGCTGGCGCCAGGAATCGGCGCTCGCCGACAGGTGGAGCGGCGTATGGAATGCCTCGAAACTGAAGAACACCGCCGCGCTCGAGGCCCTGCAACGAACCCTGCGCAATGGTGACCGACGTGGAACTCATAGGTACTCCCCCAGCCGAGTGAACGGGCCCACGCTACCGCCGATAAGCAAGCGTTGGTCAGCGCCCGGTGAGGGAGCCAGCACCGTTCGCACCTAACGTTCACTGCCGTGACACTGCCGCGAAGAACTCTCCGCCTGATTGTTCCCCTCGGACTCATTGCCGTTGTCGTTGCCCTCGTTCGAAATAGTCGGTCACGACCAATTTCAAGCGGGCCAGTGCAAAACGGCGCTCGCGGCGCTCGCAATCTTCGCCTTGCTCTTCTCGGAGCAAAAACGGGTGGCGCGTACGCTCGCCATCGCGCCCGCCGAGTGTTCACCGATGCCGGCAAGCGTCAGGAACTTGATCTTGCTTTTGAAATGAAGACCACCCAACAGGTCGCTGAAGCGCTCGGGCAGATGAAGGGCGCGCTCATGAAGGTCGGACAGATGGCCAGCTACATCGACCAGGGATTGCCCGAACATGTCCGAGGCGCTCTTGCTGATCTCCAACAAAACGCTCCGCCGATGAGCGCTGAACTTGCTGCTCAAGTGATTTACGAAGAACTTGGTAAACACCCAGACGAACTGTTTGCCACGTGGGACCCAGCGCCGATCGCGTCTGCATCGATCGGTCAAGTGCATCGTGCCCTTACGCACGATGGCCAAGCAGTCGCTGTGAAAGTGCAGTACCCCGGCGTTGCCGAAGCAGTCGCTTCTGACCTCAACAACGCCGGTTTTATTTTTGCAGGTCTAGGGGTGCTTTTCCCGGGACTCGACCACAAAGCTCTCGTTGCCGAATTGCGTGAACGAGTCGTTGAGGAACTCGATTACGAAATTGAAGCGGCTAATCAGCGAGCCTTCGCTCGCTACTACGACGGACATCCAACAATCCATATTCCGCATGTGATTGATCTCTACTCAAGCCGTCGTGTTCTCACTACCGAACTTTCCAATGGCGTCCGTTGGGAAGAACTCATGACGTGGAGCCAGAAAGAAAAAGATTTGGCTGCCGAAACGCTGTATCGCTTCGCGTTCGGCGGTTTGTATCGACTCGCGGCATTTAACGGTGATCCTCATCCCGGCAACTATTTGTTCCACCCCGGTGGACGCGTCACATTCCTTGACTTCGGCCTGGTCAAGTACTTCACCGCCGCCGAACTCGACGAGTTTGGCGAAATGATCCAACACATGGTGATCGATCACGATGCCGCCGCATTCCGCTCAACCGTCGAGCGTCTCGGGCTTCTTCCCGCCGGACTCGACGTGACCGACGCCGACGTCATCGACTACCTCGGGCACTTCTACGAATTCGTCGCCGTTGAAGGCGACTTCACCATCACTCCTGACTACGCATCTGAGACCGTGCGCCGCTTCTTCGATACCAGCGGCCCCTACGCCGTCATGCAGAAGGCTGCGAACCTCCCCGGAAGCTTCGTGATCATTCAGCGCATCAGCCTCGGCCTCTATGCGATTCTCGGAGAACTCCATGCGACCGGCGACTGGCGCAAGATCGCCGAGGAACTTTGGCCGTTCGTCGATGGCCCTCCATCAACGCCCATGGCCCTCGAAATCGATGCTTGGCGACGCCTTCGCCACCCCGATGCCAAGGGTGCGATGCTGTCACGGTGACACCCGACGACCAGACGTCCCTGACCAGTGCCCATGATCGCTGGGTCGACCGAGACGCTGCCGTTGTTTGGCACGGCTTCACTCAGATGTCGACCTATGCCACAAATCGGCCCGTCATCGTGGACTACGCCGAAGGACGAGAACTCGTCGACGTTGATGGAACCCGCTACCTCGATGCGATTTCCTCGCTGTGGGTGACAACGCTCGGCCACCGGGTACCGGAACTCGATGCGGCTGCGCGTGAACAACTCGACCGAGTTGCTCACACCACGATGTTGGGCAACGGAAACCGCATCACGATCGAGTTAGCAGAAGCCCTCGCTCCTCGCGTGCCCGTCAGCGAACCACATTTTCTCTTTGCCTCCGATGGCGCTGCTGCGGTTGAGCAAGCAATCAAAATCGCGTTTCAGTACTGGACGAATCAGGGCATCA
Source organism: uncultured Candidatus Nemicrothrix sp. (assembly GCA_903867185.1). GTDB lineage: Bacteria > Actinomycetota > Acidimicrobiia > Acidimicrobiales > Acidimicrobilacustridaceae > Acidimicrobilacustris. The sequence goes on from CAIPQK010000171.1 coordinate 22,225, forward strand.
CCTCCAGAACTCGGTATCTCGCTCTCGGCGGGGCCTACCACGGCGACACCATCGGGGCTATCTCGATCGGCGCCGGTGGATTCGGAACAGACATGTTCGATCCGCTGCGCTTCGATGTTCTGCGCGCTCCCGGCTATGACGATCTCGGCTGGGCCGATACTGCCGTTGCGATGGTCGCCGCCCATGCACACGAACTCGCCGCCGTTGTCATCGAACCACTCGTTCAAGGCGCTGCGGGCATGTGGGTCACCGACCCCGAATCCGTCGAACGCGTCGGCGACGCATGCCGTGAACACAATGTCTTGCTTATTGCCGATGAAGTTGCCACTGGGTTCGGAAGAACTGGCACGTTGTTCGCGACCGAACAATGCCGAATCCGTCCCGACATCATGTGCATTGGCAAAGGTCTCACTGGCGGGTATCTCGCTATGGCTGCGACCGTGGCCTCTCGGCGCGTTTACGAGGCCTTCCTTGGCCCTGACCTCAGCGAGATGACGCTCTATCACGGACACTCTTTTTCTGGCAATGCACTCGCTGCGGCTGTCGCGCTTCGCCACCTCCAACTCTTCGAAGAACTCGAGGTGTTGGCCAACGTTCGCGATCGCGCGGCACAACTCCACGACCGCCTTTCAACCTTGGCGGCAAACAACACCGCAATCAAGGTTGTGCGTCAACGTGGCCTAATGGTCGGCGTAGAGCTCAATCCACCCGCCGATGATCTTCGCTGGGGTAGGCGTGTCTGCGCTGCGTCAGTCGAACGCGGTGTCCTGCTCCGACCGCTCGGTGACGTCGTCGTGATCATGCCCATCCTCACTTCTACCGCCGATGAGATCGACCGCATTGTCGATGTCTTAGCCGCATCCATTACTGAGGTGTGCTCGTAGTGAGCGAGAACCAACCGAGCGATTGGCCCACGTGGCTTATTGCCGAAACAGATTCGATCAAGAGCAGCGACCGGTGGAGATCTCCACGCTCTTTTGACGCGAGTGGACCCACCGGAATCCTCAACGGTCAAACCGTTGTTTCGTTCGCCTCAAATGACTACCTCGGACTCACCTCTCATCCGGCGGTAAAGGCTGCCGCTCAAGATGCGATTGACCGCTGGGGAACTGGCTCCGGAGCGTCTCGCCTTGTCGTTGGCTCCCGACCAATTCATCACGAACTTGAACTCAACCTCGCCCGATGGCGAGGCACCGAATCGGCAGTTCTCTTCCCCACCGGATTCGCAGCAAACCTCGGACTTCTTGCGACCCTCGGCGGACGCGGTGTCGTCATTCATTCTGACGAACTCAACCATGCGTCGATCATCGACGGTTGCCGAATGGCCCGTTCCAATGGCGCCGAGGTTCTCACCTATCCCCACCTCGATCTTGAAACACTCGCCGCAAACTTGGAATCTCATTCCGATACTCGCCAGATAGTCGTCACCGACTCTGTGTTCTCAATGGATGGCGACGTTGCGCCAATCGCTCAACTGGCAGCACTTTGTGCTCGCTCTTCGGCATTGCTCATTCTCGACGAAGCACACTCCGTCCTCGAACCCACACCGCCGCCAAACCTCGGCGGCGCGACCATCGTCCAAGTTGGCACTCTCTCGAAAACACTGGGCGCACTCGGAGGTTTCGTTGCGGGACCAGCCTCTGTTATCGACCTTCTCGTTAATCGTGCTCGGACCTACATCTTTACAACCGCTCCGAGTCCCGCCGATTCGGCGGCTGCACTCGCTGCAATTCAGATTCTTCAATCAGACGAGGGCGTGGCGCTGCGTGATCGCCTGCGATCATCGGTCGATCGCGTTCGACCCAATCACTCATCTCCCATCGTCCCTATTGTCCTCGGTGATGAAGTTGCCGCCCTTCGCGCATCACAACAACTTCTCGAACGCGGCCTTCTCGTCCCCGCGATTCGCCCCCCAACCGTGCCGGTCGGATCAAGCCGCCTGCGCGTGGCGTTGTCGGCGGCCCATACTGATGAGCAGATCGATGAACTGCTCAATGCTCTGGACACGTTGGAAACGGATACTGGCCGATGACCTTCGACGGATTGCGACCACAACGCCTTGTCGTTGTTGTAGGAACTGGGACTGAAGTTGGAAAGACCTGGGTCGCGGCCCGCCTTCTTCGTGATCTGCGAGCCAACGGAGTCGATGTCGCTGCACGCAAACCTGTGCAATCGTTCGATCCTGACGATTCACTGACAGATGCGCATCACCTTGCTGACGCATCGGGCGAACATCCGACCGACGTCTGTCCTCGACATCGCTGGTATCCGATTGCAATGGCGCCGCCAATGGCCGCCGACGCGCTAGCTCGTCCCGCGTTCTCTGTCGAGGATCTTGCAGCGGAAATCCAGTGGCCACTGCCAGCTCCCGATGTCGCCTTTGTTGAAACCGCGGGTGGTATCCGTTCACCAATAGCAAGCAATGGCGATGCGATTTCGCTCATTGAACTTCTGCAGCCCGACATTGTGCTTCTCGTCGCTGACGCCGGGCTCGGCACCATCAACTCCATTCTTCTTAGCCTCGAAGCAATCAATAGTGGCGCCCATGTCGCCACCCCTATTGTTGTTTTAAATCGATTCGATCCTGCCGATGATTTACATCGTCGCAATCGCGACTGGCTCACCAAGCATCTCGACGTCGACGTACTTTCAAGCGTCCCAGCAGTACTGGCAAAAATCAAAGCAACCTGAGAATTTCCGCCCGATCAGGTCCTAGGTTCTCGTCGCCGGTACCGTCTCATACAGAACATCGCAAGAACTACTGGTGAGGGGTGGGGAGATGATCAAAGAATCGAAGTCCTCGCAACCTACCGATCCAACGTTGACCCTCACCGAAGCAGCGGATCTTCTCGGCGTGCATTACATGACGGTGTATCGCTATGTCCGCACCGGTCGTCTTCCAGCAGTGAAAGCCGGGGGCGGCTGGCTCGTCAACAAATCCGCAATCGATGACTTCGCTTCGACCCCGCCGACTACCAAATCTGAGGGAAATGTCGACTGGCCGGCTCGGCTCGGTGACCGACTGTTGGCAGGGGACGAAGCCGGCGCGTGGAACGTGATCGAGGCATCGATGACCTCGGGGCTCGAACCTTCAGAGGTGTACCTCGACGCGCTTGCTCCTGCTCTTGCCGCTATCGGAAGTGCTTGGGCGGCCGGCGAAATTTCGATCGCCGATGAACATCGCGCGACTGCAGTCACAAACCGCCTGATCGGTCGTCTCGGTCCACGTTTTCACCGCCCTGGACAAACTCGCGGAACAATCGTTCTTGGGGCAGTAGCGGGCGACCATCATGCTGTTCCGACAGCGATCGCTTCGGACTTACTTCGCGGCAATGGATTCACTGTCTTCGACCTTGGCGCCAATTCGCCGGTTGAATCGTTCCTCGACACGGCGGGGAGCGCCGACCGATTGATCGCAGTTGGAATCACTTCAAGCGCTGCCGGCACCGATGATCAAATGATCGCCACTGTCGCCGCCATCAAGGAAGAACTTCAGTGCCCGGTCGTCATCGGTGGCCACGGGATCGGTTCCAAAGCACGCGATGCCCATCCCGACGCCATCACAGCATCAGCCACCGAGATGCTTCTTGCATTTAACGAAATTGCAGAATTAGCAATCTCCGCTCGCACAAAAACCGCCTAAGTGGTCAGGCGGGCACCGGCGTAAGCGCTGGCCTACCGGCGAGTACGGCACTGACGTTCTCGCAACACAGTCGCACCATGTCGCCGCGTGCCAACGTCGATGCTGAACCCAAGTGCGGTGCCAGCACAACATTGTCAAGACTTAACAAGCCTTCAGTGATTTTTGGTTCGAATTCATACACATCGAGACCGGCAGCAGCGAGACGCCCATCACGAAGCGCAGCAACTAGCTCAACTTCATCGATCAGTGCACCGCGGGCCGTATTCACCAGCACTGCAGTGGACTTCATCAACTGAAACGTTTGTTGATTAAACAGGTGTCGGCTGTGCTCATTCAGTGGCGCATGCAGCGAAAGAAAGTCCGAGCGACGTAGCAACTGATCAAAAGAAACAAATTCAGCACCAAGCGATGACTCGATTTCAGGAGCAACACGATTGCGATTGAAGTAGATGATCTCCATTCCGAAACCCTTACCCCGCCTAGCGACTGCTTGACCGATTGCACCCATTCCAACAATGCCCAGCGTTCGCCCCTGCAGCGGTTCGCCAAGTAACTGCATCGGACCCCAACCGGTCCACTCCCCCGAACGCACCATTCGCTCGCCGGCCCCAAGGTTCCGCGCCGCGGCAAGAAGTAGCGCCCACGCAAGATCGGCAGTGGCTTCGGTAAGCACCCCAGGCGTGTTCGTGACCTCGATGCCGCGTTTTCGGGCTGCGCCGACATCGATGTTGTCGTACCCAACCGCATAGTTGGCGATGACCTTTAACGCCGGTGCCGAATCGAGCAGTTCGACATCGATTCGATCACTCAGCATGCAGATCAGTGCATCGGCTTCGCGAACCCCATCGAGTAATTCCTCTCGGCTGAGCGGCCGATCTTCGGGATTCGATCGCACGGCAAATCCGGAATCATTTAGAAGATCAATCCCCGGAGCGGGCAGTGGGCGCGTAACGAAGATGTGAGAAGCCATAGGACACCGTGCCACAACTGACTCAGTTGATGGTGCTTCCTGTTTCCGCTGGAACAAACGTCACTGGGGCCTCGAACGCCGCTCGGCGGGCCACCCTTCGCAGTGCACCAAGTACTGGTCGTCCGGCGACGACGAGAAACAACGCGGTAAACGCGGCGCGGGGAATATCAAACCCGAATGACGTGGTGACGTGGAAACCCCAAAACCGGCGAAGGTTCTCGGCCACCGAATCACCAGCGACATAGGAAACGGTCGTGTCACCTGAACTCACAAATGGCCAGAACCAAAGGTTCATGACCAATCCATAAGCGAGAGCGGCTACGGCCCCATACGTCGCAAGCAGGGCAATCTCAATGCGTCCACGTGCCGGAGGGAGACAGCCGGCGAAGAACCCGATCCATGCCGCACCGAACATCTGGAACGGGAGCCATGGGCCGACGCCGCCTGTAATGAGTGCACTGACCAAGAGTGTCAGTGCACCAAGAACAAAACCAAAGCCCCGACCAAATACTCGGCCTGCCGGGATAAGGAGGAAGAACACCGGCTCGAAGCCCGCCACTCCTCCACTTGGGAGTCGCAACACCGCCCCACTCGCGGCGAGCACACCGAGCAGCGCTACCGATTTTGCGTCGAGAGAGCCATCGGCCAACTCGGCAAGTATCACTCCGATCAAAAGCGGAATGAGGATCACAAAAATCCAAGGAGCGTCGGCGCTATGTGAAGCATCAAGCGCAGAGTTTGCGGAGGCGAAGAGGGGCCAAGCAAAAGCGACGACACCCAGAGCGAACGCGGCAATGAGCAATGCCCACGATGTCGGCCCTAAACGAACTACGTCGATCCGATGCAGTCCGGATCGTTTCATGAGAAGGGAAGATCCCCAACCGAGGCAAGAGCGAGTTCGACTTCGTGCACTGTCAGCAGCGGTAACGGAGCAAGAACTTTCGCTACTTGCGGCGCAAACACTGGTGAATGGATCACAACATCACGAGCAGGACCATCGGACACGACCTCGCCTTCGGCAAGCACTACACATCGGTCGGCGACCGCTGCAACCACTTCGACATCGTGCGTCGCGATAACGACTGCGTGACCTTTAACGGCCAATTGACTGAGAACCGCAACCAGTCGTTGCTTCGCTCCGTAATCAAGTCCTCGCGTCGGTTCGTCAAGCAGCAATAACGGCGGCTCTGACGCCAAAACAATTGAGAGAGCCAGCCCTAGACGTTGCCCCTCTGAAAGATCACGGGGATGAGCAGTCGCCTTGATGTCTGGAACAATTTGATCAAGTACCGAACGTGTCGTTCCAGCGGTGAGGCCCGCGTCGCGATCAGACGCACTGCATTCGGCGGCAACCGTGTCGTGATACAGCAAGACACCACTATCTTGCGGAACCAACCCAGCGACACGAACGACGTCATGAGCCGAAAGCCGGTGCGGCTCCGCGCCCATCACTCGCACCGTGCCCGAAGCGGGTTCGCGCAGCCCAACCAGATGATTCAGCAAAGTGGACTTTCCTGCGCCGTTGCGACCCATCAGCGCAACAACCTCTCCAGCCCGGAACTGCAGTTCGATGCCGCGCAGTGCAGTGACTGGCCCATATGAAGCTTGAAGCCCGTCGGTTATCGCAACAACCTCACCGACCACGCGCGGGGTTCGTCGAAACGCAGACAGTTCAACTTCGGCGAGTCGCTCACGCAACGGGCCCGCAAGACGGCGGGCATCTCGCACCGAAAGAGGAAGTGGCGACCAACCAGCTAAACGACCGAGTTCGACTACCGGTGGCGCAACTGATGATTGACCAAAAACTTCGGCAGGCGTACCCACGATGACAGGGCGGCCATCGCCAGGAACCATCACGATCCGATCGGCATACTGAACGACTCGTTCGAGCCGATGCTCCGCGATAAGCACCGTGATTCCGAGGTCATGGACCAAACGAGTGAGCGCGGCGAGCACCTCCTCGGCTGCTGCTGGGTCGAGGGCAGACGTTGGTTCATCGAGAACGAGTACTCGCGGACCAGCCGTGAGTACCGCTCCAATCGCTACTCGTTGCTGCTGTCCACCCGAAAGTGATGCCAAAGGCCGGTATCGAATTTCGTGCAGACCAAGTAGATCGAGAATGTCTTCAACGCGACGGCGCATGACCTCAGGCGCAACACCGAGGTTTTCCATTGCATAGGCCAGTTCGTCTTCGACGTAATCGGTGACGAATCCAGCGGCCGGATCTTGACCGACGACTCCAACGACGTCGGCGAGATCTCGAGGCGGAAGATCAGCCGTGCTCTTCCCGTCAATGACGACTGATCCAGCGAGCACGCCACCAGAAAAGCGCGGAACTAAACCGTTGACGGCACGCAACAAGGTGGACTTCCCGGAACCGGTGACGCCAACAACAAGACACAACTCGCCTTCGGGAACTTCGAAAGAGACATCCACCAACGTCGGAGCGTCGGCTTCGGGATAGGTGATCGTCACATGTTCAAACCGAATCATGCGGCGACCGCCATCGGTGTTGACAGCGTTGCGAGTGTCGGGGGCGTTGGAGCGAACCATGCCGGAAGCGTCGCAACCAGAAGGCCGACGACCGCAACTATTGGAACCGCAGGCACCTCGAGCGGGTTCGTCGACGGAGTGAGCGCGTCGCCCATTCTCCCTGCCAGAACAAACGATGCAAGAGCTATCAGGCCAGCGAGCGAAACGATCCATTCCGGTTTCACCCACGGATCAGGTCGATAGCGAGTCCGCTCGGCGGAACGACCGCTAGCGGCGAGAGAACCCACCAAAGCGACCACCCCTAGAGCGAGCGCGGGGATCCGGAACATCGTGGGTGCCCCTGGGTCAAGGAGTCCATACGAGCCAATCGCAATGGCGACGAGGCCCACCAGAACCAAACCAACCGAACGACGACGCTGGGAGACCGACGCTCCACCTCGTCGGCCGTAACCACGACTGTCCATTGACGCAGCGAGAGCAACAGCCCGATCGAGCGCGCCTTCAAGTACCGGCAAGGCTGACGCCGACCATGCTCGAAATCCACGATCGGAACGTCCACGAAGGCGACGCGCTTCACGAACTTGGCGAGATGCGACAATTGCCTGCGGCGCAAATGTAAATGCCACTGTCACCGCTACCCCTGCTTCATAAAGCACTGTGGGAAGGGCTCGCAGCATTCGATAGGGACTGCATAACGAGGTCGCTGCCCCGAAACAGGCCAACACCGTCGCAAGCCGAAGTCCTTGGTAGAACGCCGCCATCAATGATTCGATCGTGACTGGTCCACCCAGACTCACTCCAGCTGCCCAGGACGGAAGGGTGACCTCGGGGATGGAAAAGAGTGTCGTGCCAGGAACTCGAACCCCGAAAAGGATCTGGAACACAAGTCGGACAGCAATCACGATGAGTCCGAGTCGCAAGAAACTTGCGAATGATCGCGACCACGGAACATCGGTTCGACGGGAAACCACAACCCATCCGGTGACAGCAATGATGAGGCAGAGCAACACCGGATTCGTCGTGCGCAATGCGCATGCAGCGAGTGCCACCGCCCACAACCACCATGCTCCCGGATGCAGCAGTCGCGGCGCAGTCATCGAGACCTACGAGTCTGCACCCACGCGCCGCTCGCCATCATGGCGATGAGAACAAACACCGCAGCAATAGCGAACCACCGACCGGTGGTTGAGTCATCCGCACGTGATGACGCAAGTGCAATACCTTCCACGGCGACCGGTTCAAGCGTTGTCGTCGCCATCGAAACGACATCGGGTGAACCGGAAGTTGGTTCAGGAGCAACATCGATCGTTGTCGAAGAGCTCAACGACGATGCGTTTCCACTCGCTACTACTGGCTGTTCGACAACAACTGGGGCGTTGGGAGCGAGCGCTGGAACAAGCGCCGGAAAGAGTGACTGTGATGGCGCGATCCGCGGCGGCGGATCCTGCGCAGAACCTTTTCCTCCACGGACGTAACGCCAGCCCTCGATGTCACCATCGGAAAGTCGTCGCGTGAATGGGTTGATATTGCCGTAGGCCCAACTTCCTGATGGAGCGCTGAAATATCCCCAATAGTCAAAGCCGCCGGCATTGTGGTCGCCGCATCCAGTTGCGGGCATCCCATCAATCGCACAGAGCAAACCACTCGACCCATAACGAGCAGAACCAGTTCCGAGTTCTGCACTGCGTCGGGCCAATAACTGCGAACCCGTGGTCCCCGTCGGGACAACAAGGCAGGTCGCCGAAGATCCACCGCCGAAATCGACAGCATCAACAACAATCACGACACGGATTTCTCCGTCCGGAACTGGACCAGAGCACGACGAAGCCTCGGCGCGCCCGCTCGTCGTCACAATCACACCCGTGAGTGCGATCGCAGCCACACAACACACAGCCATCGCTCGACACGAGCGTGACAATCGTGCACGCAGCATTGCGGAGGAGGTACGGCTGATGCTCACGGGGTGCGGTTACTCGGTTCTTTTCTGGTCTGATTTCAGGTCTTCCACAGGCGCCTACGTGTACCGGTCTATGGGTGCGAGACCCGACCGGACCACGGACCAAGGCCGCCGACCGAACCGAGCCCCACCTCCCGTAATCCGACGACGGTCTGTGATGGAGCAATCCCCTCGAAGCAGGCAGTCCGGCTCGTGGCCGCCCGGAGAATCTCCCCAGAGGCCACCTACGGTTGCGGGTCAGCGCCGGAATCAGACCGGCTTCCCCTGCTGCGGTGGGTCAAGTTGTGGTGACACCCCACCACATGGGGTGGTCCCCGTCAATCACCGAAAGCGATACTCGTCCGACCGGCGGTTTCGCGCCCCCGAGTCCTATCCTCAACTCATGACCTCCGAGCCAAATCTGCCTCCGGGGCTGACCGCTATCGCTGAAGCGATCGGTTCGGCACTCGGCGATGTCCGTTTGCGACTGGGTCGAGAACTTCGCACGCTGATCTCCGGAGACAACCCTCCAGTTCGAGATCTCACCAAACCCCTCGAGGGCGACCCTGGCCTTTTCGGACCCGACAGTGTCACTTGGCGAGTCCATTCCGACGGGTCGATGCTCATCGGCGGATTGCGCGCCCTTCTCGTGCAGTTGATGCACCCGCTCGCTATGGCCGGTGTCGCCGAACATTCCGATTACCGACGCCATCCCCTCGATCGCCTCAGCGCAACAAGCCAATTTGTTGCCGCCACCACATTCGGCACTACCGAACAAGCCACTGCAGCATTCGAAATGGTGACTCGAGTGCATCAACGAGTCGTCGGCCTCGCACCTGATGGTCGCGAGTACTCCGCCAATGACCCGCATCTTCTTTCATGGGTCCACCATGCAGAAGTCGATTCATTCCTCCGCGCGTACCAACGCTACGGAGCAACAACCCTGACTGCCGCTGAAGCCGACCGCTACGTCGATGAAATGGCAATCATTAATGACCGACTCGGGGGCAACGAGTCAGCACATTCGGTCGCCGAACTCGACCAATGGATGCAAAAGATTCGTCCGGAACTCGAGGCCGGCCAGCAGGCTCGCGACGCTGCTCGTTGGCTCATGCTCGCTCCCCTTCCGCTTGCGGCCCGCACCGCATATGGCGTGATTGCGCCGGCTGCCGTGGGCATGCTCCCCACGTGGATGCGCGAAGACCTCAAGCTGCCATTGGTCCCGGCGCTTGATCCTCTGATCGTTCAACCAGCAGCACGGGCGCTGATCCGAACTCTTACATGGGCTATCGAAGGTGTTATCGAGGCCGACGCGGCCTGACGCCAACCTCGTTTTCTAGATGCCGTAGCCGCCATCGATATCGAGCATCTGGCCTGTAATGAAATCGGCTCGGTCGGACGCGAGAAAACAGACAGCCTCGGCGATATCGACAGCATCACCGAACTTCCGCAAAGGAATGTTCCGCATTGTCACTTCAAGCGCAGCGTCATCAAGATCACCCGATGCCATAAGCCGCGCTGCCATTCCGTCAGTGAGCATTCCTGGCCCAACGCAATTCGCGCGAACACCGAATCGTCCTTCTTCAGCAGCGAGCGCCCGGACCACGGCTTCAACTGCGCCCTTTGTCCCAGATGACAGGCCATCGCGAACTGGGTAGCGACGAGTCGCTGCAGTCGTTACCGCAACAATGCTGCCTCCCGCTTTTCGCAACTCCTCAAGCGCTGGCTGCACAACATTGAAAAAGGCAATCGCTTCGCCTTCGATCTGAGCTCGATACGCCGAAGGTTCAACACGACTCAGGTGCATCTGCGTGACATGCGGACCTGCCGCATGCACAAGCGTGTGAATGCCTCCAAACTCTGCGACCGCGACGTCACTCACGGATGCAGCGACCGACTCGTCGACAAGATCAGCGGGCATCGCCACAACTCGAACATCAAGCGATGAAAGTTCAGCAATGATCGCATCGGCTGCATCGCGATTTGCTCGATAGGTAAAAAGCACATCACTGCCGCGTTCGACCAACATGCGCACGATCGCCGCGCCAATACCACCGCTGCCACCTGTCACCACTGCTGTCCCGCTTCGGCCTGCAAAATCTTCCACGTGTGCTCCCCAATCGAGACCTGCCGGGTAACGGTACCTTCCTCCAACACTCAGACCGGCCGCTTCTCCGCGACAAGAGTTGCCGGGCTCAAATTGCGCTGAACTCGCCCGATCAAATGCCATCTGCACAACGAGACCCCATCCGCCCTCGCGACCAAAGATCGCCGCCGTAGTATCCACGTCGTGACGGGATCGCTATCAGCCACCACTACAGCTGATGAACCGTCGATGATTGTCATTGATGACGACCCGCAGCCGCCTGTCGACCGCCGTTTGGTCTATGCCGTTGTTGCATTGCTCGCGATCATCATCGGGTGGCTCCTTTTTCGCCTCCTGACCTCTGACTGGTTACCCATCGGCGACTACCGAACGCTCCAATTGCGCGTTGCTGATGTGGGCGGCTCGGAGACGCCGATTATCGGCGTGTACTCGCGCTATCAGTGGAACCATCCCGGACCATTGTTGTTCTGGGCGCTTGCGCTCCCGTATCGACTCTCGGGGTCTTCGCCAATCGGATTGCTCATTGGTGCACTCATCATCAACCTTGGCGTTATCGCTTTGACACTTTGGATAGCAGCGCGCGCTGGAACACGGGCCTTCGTTCTTGTCGGATTTTTCATCACGTTGCTCTGTCTGGGAATGAATCCAGCAGGTCTTGCCGATCCTTGGAACCCAACGTTCGTCATTCTTTCGGTATTCGCAGCTGCAGTTGCATGTTGGCGAGTCGTATTCGGCGACCGAGTTGGCGCCATTGCGCTCGTGTTCGTCGGATCATTTGCCATCCAGTGTCATATCGGGAGCGCGCTTCCCATCGCGGTACTCGTAGTCATCGGCGCAGTGGCGCTTGTGAGCCGATCGATCCGCGGCAACAACCTCCACCACAACCGCCGCACTGCCCTTATGGCGCTTGCGGTTGCGGTGGTTTGCTGGATCCCACCAGTTATTGAGCAGCTCACACATTCGCCTGGGAATCTTCGGTTGATCTATCAATTCCTCCGCAACCCTCCCCTCGCAACGACTGGCATCGCTACTGCGATCCGCATCACCTTTCGATTCCTTTCGATTCCCGGAAACTGGGTGCGAGGAGCAGAACCATCATTTGCTACTTCGGCGATCAATACATCGGGTTGGGCTATTCCATGGGCTCTTTTTGCCCTCTGCGTCGCATCGTGGTGGGCGTGGCGCCGACGTTGGCGAAGTGAGCTTGCCCTCTGCGGAGTCGCTGGTGCCCTTGTCGTCACCGGAACGATTGCAGCGTCTCGAATCGTTGGCGCACCAGCGCCCTATCTGCTGCGCTGGATGTGGGCCATCGCCGCATTCGCATGGCTTGCAGTTGCAGCCGTTGCACTTCGCCAGATTGCACTCACAACGATTGGCCGCCGTTACGCATCCAACCTTGTTGTCGTAGCCACAATTCTCGTGCTGCTCGCCACACTCGTGCGCGGAGTCAACCTCACGCCGCTTCGACTCTCAAATAGTTGGACAAAAGCGATCGCTGCCCTCACTCCGCCCACTCTTGCCGCAATCAAAAGCGTTCCCGGTCCGATCTATCTTGCCGACGGTTACGGCCTCGATGGTTCCGCAGGACTCGACCTCCTCGCTCGCGCTGAAGAAGCCGGGATTGAAGTTCGTCGCGGTCCCAGTTGGGCCTACATCTATGGCGACAAGCGAACAATTGAACGATCCGATGCCGCCACAGAACTGCTTTTTCTCACCGGATCAACGCGCCTGATGTTTGAAGCTGACCCCTACTACCGAGAAATTTTCACTTATGACCCGTTGACACCTGATCAACGAGCCGAATTCGATGCGATTGTTATCAGCCACACAGGAATCTTCGACCAGTCCTTCAAATCGCCGGCCGACGAAGCTCTTGCCCGCGAAGAGATTCTTCGGCAGTGGGTCACCACTGAACTGTCGAGCTCAACGCAATCGCAGGACTTCAAGCACTACATGAAACTGCTTCTCGACGGCGAGGTCGTTTCCGTCTTCATCTCAAACGGTCCTCCTCGCTGAACCAGCGTCGTTCCTTGCTCCGAAGTCGACGCCACTCTCGGAAGTAGCATCAACACGTCGTGACTGCTGCTCCCAACCCCGCTTCTGCAACAGGCCCAGCCAAGAATCTGCGACCCCGCGCGCGGCTCGCCGTTACTGCCGGTCGTGTTGTTGCTTGGGCCTCGCGCAACGTCCGATTCGGGACTGGTTCCGTGATCGGCGGACGCGTGTCATTACTTATTGACCCGAACCTTCTGTCGGAACTGACTGCATCTCGAGATGTCGTCATCGTGAGTGCAACCAACGGAAAGACAACAACCACAAAACTTCTTTCGAGCGCACTCGGAACCAGCCGACCAGTTGTGTCCAATTGGCTGGGCGCGAATATGACTCCAGGAATCGTCGCTGCTCTGGCCGCCGCCAACGCAACTGATACCGCGGTTCTTGAAGTCGATGAACGTTGGGTCGATTCGGTGCTGCGTGCCACCAACGCAAACACAGTGGTGCTACTCAACCTCAGTCGTGATCAACTAGACCGAACACAAGAGGTACGAAAACTCGCAGAGCAGTGGCGTATTGCACTTCAAACAACTCCACCTCGTACCGTCGTCGCTAACGCCGATGATCCACTCGTGACGTGGGCGGCACTCGCCGCTCCAAACGTTGTGTGGGTTGGCACTGGTCAAGAATGGACTGCCGACGCCGCCGGTTGTCCCGCTTGCTCAGGTCGCATCGATTTCACCGACACGGGTTGGGCCTGCTCCGGCTGCGACCTTCGGCGCCCTTCGGTCGACGTGGTGCTCACCAACGGCGTCATTGCTATGAATGGCAGAACGATGAGCGGAGAACTCGCGCTTCCTGGTCGCGTCAACCGTGTCAACGCTGCGTTCGCACTCGCCGCCGCGTCGGCGATGGGGACTGACCTCGACCAAGCATTCGATGGACTCGACGATGTTCGCGAAATTGCAGGTCGATATCGGGTGGCCCAACTTGGCGACACGCGCATCCGGCTCCTCTTGGCCAAAAATCCCGCGGGCTGGCACGAGGCGCTCGAACTCCTTGAAGGGCCATCGACACCTCTCATCATTGCCATCAATGCTCGAATCGCCGACGGTCATGACCCCTCGTGGCTATGGGATGTTGCCTACGAGCGCATTGGTCAACGCTTTGTCGTCGCTATCGGCGAACGACGGCACGATCTGGCTGTTCGATTCCGTTACGGCAACATCAATCACATTGTCGCCGACGATCTTGAATCAGCCATTGAATTAGTGCGTCAGTCGCCCGCCTACGACCCAACGATGCCAATCGATGTTGCATCGAACTACACCGCTTTCCAAGATCACCTTGAGCATGTAGGCGGTGTGCTGTGACATCACCACTCACGTCTCGACCGATCGATTCAGCGGTGCGGATTGTTTCGCTCTACCCCGACCTTCTCGGCACATACGGCGACGGAGGAAACGCTCTCGTGTTGTCTCGTCGCCTCGAATGGCGCGGAATTCCAGTCGAACACATCACGGTCGACGCGGGAGAACCAGTCCCCGATTCTGCCGATTTGTACCTTGTTGGCGGTGGCGAAGATGGGCCGCAGGTTCAAGCGACTCGAGAGCTTGAACAAAGCCAAGGCCTGCATCGTGCAGTGGGTAACGGTGCCGTCGTTCTTGCCATCTGCGCTGGGATGCAGATCCTCGGGCACAGGTTCCCTGATGCCAAGGGAACGAGTCGCCCCGGGCTGGGGCTCCTCGATTGCGAAACCATTCGCGTCGACCGACCTCGGGCCGTTGGTGAACTGCTGACAGCGAGCGCTCAACTCACGACACCCGAAGGGATCATCGAACTCGGTCAACTCACCGGATTCGAAAATCACGCTGGTCGAACAATTCCCGGCAGTCGTTCTCAAACACTTGCTTCGGTTGACGTCGGAGAAGGTAACGGCGATGGAACCGAGGGTGTCGTAACCGGAAAAATCGTAGGCACCTATCTGCACGGCCCGGCGCTGGCTCGTAACCCGTTACTCGCCGACGCACTTCTGGGTTGGATCGTCGGTGCTTCAGCGATGACTCCACTTGATGACGTTGACGTTGCGTCATTGCGTACCGAACGGATTCACGCTGCTCGCCATCACGAACTCGCACCTCGGCGGTCTTGGCGCGACATCCTGCGACGATCATGACCTCCGAACTCAACCGATCACGCCACACGGTAGGTTCCATCGCTCAAATTGTGCTGATCACGCTCACACTCGCATTCTTGGTGCTCGGCGATGTTCTTGCGTTCAACCAAATAGCGACACAATCTGCGACTGATGCCATCGTGCAGTTGATCGTGTTTTCAATCGGCGGCGCAGGCTTCGTTGAGTTCATTCGACAAGCAGTTTTCGGCAGCACGATGAGGGAACGTCTTTTCGCTCTTGTCCCTGGCGCAGTGAGCGCCGCAGCGCTGATCGGATGGAAGCTGCAGTTCCCCGTTAGTTGGTCAATCATGGTCACCGCGATCGCAGCAACGGCCCTTGCCCGCGTGGTCGTGCGGAAACTCTGGCGCCCCTCGACCGAAAAGGATGGAGACACCGCGCAATTTCTTGGCCTGCTCTGCCTCGCCCAAACGATCGTGTTTGTCTACGTAGCGGTGCTCGCTGCCGCCGATGCCAGCTCCAACCTGTTCGGATAATCCACGACGCAGAGAACTCAGGCCGTTGAATCTGCGCCCGAACAAGCACAGCCCATCGCCGAAACCGTAATGTGTCCGCATGACAATCAACGTTGGAGACACAATCCCCGCCATCGATCTGTTCATCATGGGCGCGGCCGGACCCGAAAAGGTCAACACCGCCGATGTGCTCGGATCAGGCAAAGTCGTACTCTTCGCTGTTCCCGGAGCATTTACGCCGGGCTGCTCGAAAGTTCATCTTCCTGGTTTCGTCCAGCAAGCGAATGAACTCACCGGCAAAGGCGTCGATCGCATCGCTTGCATCTCCGTCAATGACGCGTTCGTCATGGGCGCTTGGGGTGACGACCAGCAGGTCGGCGAATCGATCACAATGCTGGCCGACGGCAATGGCGAATTCACCC
The DNA here is from genome assembly GCA_903867185.1 of uncultured Candidatus Nemicrothrix sp. Classification (GTDB taxonomy): domain Bacteria; phylum Actinomycetota; class Acidimicrobiia; order Acidimicrobiales; family Acidimicrobilacustridaceae; genus Acidimicrobilacustris. Next base: position 38,440 of record CAIPQK010000171.1, read on the forward strand.
AGGCCATGGGCTTAGTCATGGACGGAACCGGTTTTGGTCTTGGCGTACGATCAAAGCGCTATGCCGCCATCATCGAAAACGGCGTTGTCACCAATCTCGATGTCGATGAAAACGGTGGCGTCGAAGTCAGTTCGTGCTCAGCGGTGATCGGGCGACTGTAAGACCGCTTACGTCGCTGACTGAAACATTCTCTGCAATCGGGTCTGGGACACACCCAGACCCGATTTGCGTTCAAGTTCAGATCGAACGCGCAGCAAGATAGCCAGTTCGAACCGCACCTTCGATGTAACCCACACTTGCGGCATCGCCCACGACGCGAACATCGAAACCATCGGCACGAAGTTGTTCCGCAATCGATTCATCGGCATGCACGCCACTGGCGATGACAACAGCGTCGGAACGAACCGTATGAGTCTCTTCTCCGACAAGGTAGGAAACACCGCTCTCGGTGACTCCAGTGAGTTGCGCTCCGGTAATGAATGAAACTCCGTGATTGCGTGCCTCGAACAAGGCGCGAGCTCGGCGAGGGTGCGCCATTTCCACACCCAATTTGTCGCCTTCTTCGAGCACAGTGACGCTTCGGCCGCGCTCGGCGAGGTATTCGGCCAATTCGACTCCGACCAGTCCCCCGCCGACAACAACGACTCGCTTGCCGATCGGCATCCATCGCTTCGACATTGATCGAACACGATCCATGCTCGACATGAACCCAAGCGATCGACCAGCCGACACCATCAGACGTCGATGAATGGGCAGCCGAGAAGCCGCTGCTGAGTCATCGCCCGTGAGGAGTCCTCGCAGATCGTCTCCGGAAAACACATGGGGAAGGCCAGCACCTGGAATTTCCGGACGTTCTCTGCGCGCCCCTGTCGCAACCACGACAACGTCGGCGTGCAATTCCCGGAGCAATCCGGCAGTGACGGGAGTCGAGGTGCGAACGTCGACATCGAGAAGTGAGATTTCGGTGCTCAAGTAGCGAACAAGTTCAGCGTTCATGGGAGTGGTCAGCGACGAGAACCGAGCCGTGCCTCCGAGATGGGGCGATTTTTCCAACAGCGTGACGGAATGACCGCGAACTGCAGCGACACGAGCAGCTTCCATTCCTGCTGGGCCACCACCAACGACCACAACCTTGCGGCGTTCAGTTGCCGGACGAAGTGGGCCTTCGTCGTAGTGCCCGAGTTCAGCATTTACGGCGCAGATGGGCGCACCGTCCCAGAAATTCTGGGCCACACAAACGAAACAGTTAATGCAGGTGCGAACCCGTTCAGGTTTTCCCGATAACAACTTCGCCGGAAGATCAGGATCGGCTAACAGTTGTCGACCCATCGAAACAAAATCGCAATCGCCGTTCTTCAGATGAGTTTCTGCCGCGTCGGGGAAGATGCGACCTACTGCGATCACGGGAACCGATACTGCCCGCTTAACGACCGCAGCCAGCCCTAGGTACTGATCGGGCTGCCATGGAAGCGGACCATTTGTAAACCCAACACCCATTGAATTGGGCCCAGACGCCGTTACGTGTATTGCATCGGCTCCTGCCGATTCCGCGAGCACCGCGTATTCAGCAGAAAGTTCCGGGGTGATTCCACCTTCAACATATTCACGCCCATCAAGTCGCACGATGATTCCAAAATCGGAACCGCAACGTTTGCGAATTGCGGTAACGACTTGGACGAGCAAACGGGCACGGTTTTCGACCGAGCCTCCGTATTCATCGTCACGAAGATTGTAATGCGGAGACAGGAACGTCGAAATCAGATACCCATGCGCGGCATGAACTTCGATGCCATCGAGCCCGGCCTTCTGCACGCGCTCGGCTGCATCAGCAAACTGATCGACAACCCAAGCGAGATCCTCAGTGCTGGCCGCTCGCTGTTGAGCCCGCTTCCCCCCGGTAAGCCCCGCCATCTTCATCAACTCATCCATCGTGACGGAACTGAGATCGTTCTCGTCGACTGGCAACGGGACCGACGGAACAAGTTGCTCACGATCCTGCATCGCGTCAACGCCGGCGGTTTTGCCGTGATGACACATTTGCACGAACATTTTCGAGCCATGGCGATGCGCCACTTCAGCCAACCGCTGTAGTCCAGGAATGAATCGATCATCGGAGAGTGCGGGCTGGTGGAGCGAGGTTGCGCCAATGGGCCAGGCCACTGCCGAAGTTTCAAGTATGAGGAGCCCTACTCCCCCGCGGGCTCGCGCCTCATAATGCGCGACGTTGAGTTCGGTGATCTCCCCGTCCTCGCAACTGTTTTGGTCCATGGCGGGCAAGACGATGCGGTTGCGAGTTTCAACCGAACCGATGCGACCCTGCGTGAGAAGTGTGGGATGCGGCACGCCGAGATCCTACGGCCCAATCCTTCGGCAAGCCTCGAGACGCGCCGGTGCCCCGCCGAAGCGGGGCACCGGAACAACACAATGGCAACACCTAGGTGCTGCGGGGAATTCAGCTAACGACCTTGGACTTCAGCTTGTCGAATTCGGCCTGATCGATAACGCCACGATCCTTAAGGTCGGCGAGACGATGAAGCTCGTCGGCCGGCGTGGTGCCTGCTGCGTTGCGGATGTAGTTCTGCATCGCTGCATCTTGCGCCTTCGCAGCTTCGATCTCATGCTCGTGCATCTTGCCGCCACGAACGATGAGGTAGGCGAGAATGCCGAAAAGGTTGAAGGCGATGATCGCAACAACCCACACAGCCTTGTGGAGCCCACCCATGTCACGGCTGCGGAAGATGTCAATGAAGACACTGATCGCTAACCAGATCCAGATGAAGAAACAGGTGAAGTACAGCATGGCCCAAAGAACCTCGCCGAGACCCCAATTCGTGCTCGCTGCAAACATTTCTTGCCTCCTGTGTGCCACGAGTGACACGTCGATCCTCGCGGGACGAACTCCCGCGACCGGCAAAGACTACAGAGTGCTGGATCAAAGATGACGCATCTCTGACAGCAACTTCTTGGTTCAGGGCGTTATCGCAGTCCGAGAAACCGGCTCCGGAGTTGCTTGGCGGCGATAGATGGCCCGCTGCAACGCATCAAGCAAAACATCGCGGGTCTCTCGGGGATCGATGAGTTCATCAAACCCGAGGTTCTCGGCTGACCGATATGAGGCCTGCAACTCGGCGTCTCGCAACATCGCCGCTTCATCTGCGTCGGCGTTTGTCGCTCGACTCATTGCGTTCGCGCCCATCGCTCCCATCGTCGCTCCCGGGTAGGCAAACGTTGCCGACTGATGATCAAAACCAACAAGGGACATCACCATCGATCCGAATCCGTAGGCCTTGCGCAACGTGAGATGCAGCTTCGGACTCGATGCCTGGGTTTGCGCCGCGAACATTCGCGCGCCGGAGCGCAGAACTCCATCGCGTTCTGATGCGCTTCCCGGCAACATCCCTGGGTTGTCAGCGAGGAAGACCAACGGGAGGTGAAACGAATCGGCAACCATGATGAAATGCGCGGCCTTATCGGCAGCGGCCGCATCAATTGAACCTGCCATCACGGTCGGCTGGTTCGCGATCACTGCAACGGATTCACCACCGAGACGAGCGAGCCCGCAGATCATCGACTGACCAAAGCTCGGTTGCACTTCAAACCAAGACCCATCGTCAACCACCACATCGAGCACTGCACGCATGTCATAGGCCCGACGCGAATCACTCGGGATGATCGAAAGCAGTTCGTCGGTCGGTCGGAATCCTTGGTCAACGCTCTGTTCGGCGGGGAGATGCGGCGCAAAACTCCACGCGCTCGATGGAAAGAACGACAGATAGACGCGCAACATATCGAGAGCGGTCTGATCGTCGGGCGCAACGTTGTGAATGAGTCCGCTTGGAACAGCAACAGAAGGTCCGCCAAGATCCTCCTTGGTTATGTCTTCACCAAGTGATTCACGAACAACAGGCGGCCCAGCGGTGAACACTGCTGCGTCTTGCGTCATCACGCTGAAATCAGACATCGGGACGATCAGCGCGCCATGCCCCGCTGATGGCCCCATGACAGCACTTAAGACGGGGATCTTGCCGGAACACTGCGCTTGAATAAGCAGATCAGTCGGCGCTCGTCCGCCGCCCCCTCCGCCGCGATGTCCGGCACCTTCAAGCAACATGATGAGCGGGATACGTTCGGCCAACGCGAGTTCTGCAAGCCGGTATCGCTTCGACGAACTGCCGGGTCCGATCGAACCCGCCAGCACCGTGAAGTCCTCAGCGCCGATCATCACTGGTCGACCGTCTATGCGGCCAGCGCCAGCAACGATGCCATCGCCCGGAACCTCGCCTACCAGCGTTCCAAGCTCTCGGAAGGTTCCCGGATCAAGGAGGTACTCGACGCGCGCACGAGCATCGAGTTGGCCTTTTGCGTGTTTCTTCGCGAGGCGTTCTTCGCCACCCATCGCTCGCGCCGTAGCGCGGCGTTGCGCGAGATCATCAAGGGCCGGGCCCCACCCACCGGGAAGTTCAGATGGATTCGATTCGACACTCTCGCTCACGGATTCTCCTGCTGCAGTTCGATCAGGGCCGGGGTGGACGCATGTCCGGCATAGCCCGAAGCGTATGGCCCCCGTCGACCGTGAGATGTTGACCGGTCACCCAGCTCGATTCGGGACCAGCAAAATACCGAATGGCATGGGCAATATCGTCGGCTTCACCACCGCGATCAATCGCCTGTTGCTCAAGGAACCGGGACAGAAGTTCGGGGCTTTCAAACATTCGAGCCGTTGACTCGGTACGCGTCAGGCCGGGTCGGACCGAGTTCACGCGGATATTGCGCTCTCCGAGTTCGTCGGCGGCGACGTCGACCAGCGCATCGACAGCAGCCTTTCCAGCGCGATATGACGCAAGTCCTCGAGTGGAAAACACGGCCGCCGTCGAAGAAACCGCGACAAAGGATCCGCCATTGGTCATCATCGGAGCGGCGTAGTGCAACAACATGTACACGGGACGCACGTTCTTATCGACCTCGGCACTAAACGCATCGCATTCGTAGTCGAGAACGTTCATTGGCGTTCCCCCACCCGGCACCGTTACTGCGATATCAAGTCGCGCGCCTTCACTGGCCACGTCAACAGCATGGGCAATGTCTTCTTCGACCATCGTGTCGCATGCGACCCATGCAACCGATAATCCCTCCGCCGCGAACATCGCGACCGCTGAAGCCATTCGCTCTTCGCCTCGAGCAGCAATCGTGACTCGGCAACCATCAGCAGCGAGTAGCCGCGTCGTAGCCAGGCCAATTCCACTACTGCCGCCCACTACGACTGCGCGAGTCCCCGCAAGAGTTGATCCTGTCGCCATGCGTCGTTTCTAGCAGTCTCATCATGACTGCGGCGGTGCCACCGAAGCCGACCGACTACCGTTCCACCGATACCGGGGGGCCACATGACAACTGCTGTCGATCCACTTCTTGCACAAGCGAGTGAACTCACAGGAGGACTCGCCAATTTCGGCGACGACTCATTTCGCGATGGGCTCGAAGTCTTTCTCGATTCCGGAGCGAATGAGGGTCAACTCACAGAGATTGGCAAGGCTGCGCTCGAAGGAATGGCACTCAGCAATCTGGTGAACCGACTGAATGTTGTGGAGTGGCACCGCACTCACCCGGAACTCGCGACTTCGCTGATCGACTCCCCGATCTTCCTCATCGGGTTGCCACGAACAGGAACAACAGCGCTCAGCCATCTCCTCTCTGTCGACCCAGCGAATCGCTCCTTACTCGGTTGGGAAATCAGCCAGTCGGTTCCGCCACCGACCACTGCCACCTATCGCACTGATCCACGGTTCGTCGCGGCCATGGAAGCGCCCGACATGCTCGGCATGATCAATCCCGAGTTCAAAGCGATCCACCATGATCCACCCGACATGCCACTCGAATGCGCAACCGTTCTTGGCCAGCACTTCTCAAGTCTCCATCTCTCCACCACGTTCAATCTCCCGTCCTACATGGACTGGATCAGAACTAACGATCACACGCAGGCCTACCAGTGGCATCGCACTGTTCTGCAGGTCTTGCAATCGCAATGTCCAGGACAGTGGCAGTTGAAGTCACCGGTGCATCTCATCGACCCGTCCGCGATCGCCGCCGTCTATCCCGATGCACGATTCGTTCTGACGCATCGTGATCCAGTGAACGTCATCGCGTCGGTTTGCAGCCTCGTGCGATCTCTTGCGGGGACATTTACCAGCGCCGATTGGCAGGACTACATACGCGAGACATGGCCTGAAGTCGTTGGCAGCCTCTTAGACAACCAGAACGCGTTCCGAGACGCACAGATTGCAGCGGGTAGAGGTGATGCATTCGTTGATATCGCATATAGCGATCTCGTGGGCGACCCCATAACAACAATCGCGTCGCTCTACGACCAACTCGGTGAAACGTTCACAGCCGAAGCTGAATCGGCGATGCGCGCTCATAGCGCCGAGCACAAGAAGGATCGTTTCGGATCGCATTCCTATTCGTTAGAAGAATGGGGACTTGACCGCGATGCATTAACGGAGCGCGTGCAGCCCTACCTCACCCGTTATGCCGAATATCTGGAGTAGCTATGTCTGAGTACGAACGACTTCTTGATGAGAACGACACAGTTGGCCTTGCTTCGCTCGTAGCAGCAGGTGAAGTGAGCAGTGTTGAGCTGGTTGAAGCATCGATCTCGAGAATCGAAGAACGTAACCCCACCCTCAATGCTGTCGTTGCGAAGCGGTATGAAGAGGCGCTCGCAGAAGCAGCCCGTGTCACATCAACTTCACCCATTGCTGGTGTTCCATTCCTCGTCAAGGACCTCAACTGCGATGTCGCTGGGCTTCCATCAACAAAGGGAAGTCGGTTATTCGCAGACGTCATTGCTACGAACGACAGCGAGCTGACAAAACGCTTCAAAGCTGCCGGACTTCTCATTCTTGGAAACACGAATACACCCGAAATGGGCAAAGCACCCGTCACCGAATCGGTGTTATTCGGTCCAGCCCACAACCCTTGGCGCACTTCGCATTCCACCGGCGGCTCATCGGGCGGTTCATCCGCAGCCGTTATTGGCGGCATGGTTACTGCCGGACACGCGAACGATGGCGGTGGATCCATCCGAATTCCTGCATCGGAGTGCGGCTTGTTCGGGCTGAAACCCAGTCGGGGTCGTACGCCAACTTGGCCCGCCGCCGCAGCATTCTCCTACCCAATGGGCATTGGACATGCCGTCACCCGAACAGTCCGGGATAGTGCGGCCATCCTCGATGCGATCTCAGGAGCACTCGCAGGCGACCCCTACCCGTCGGCGCCTGCGCCGGCGGCTGGATCATTCCTTGCTGCCCTCGAACAGGAAGCTCCGACCCTCCGCATCGGCTTCAGCACAATCTCGCCAAACGGAAACGAGATCCATCCCGCAGCGGTCGAAGCAATCTTGCGGACCGCTCGAATGCTTGAATCGCTGGGACACGAAGTCACCGAAAGTTCGCCGACTTGGGACTACGCGATGCCCGCGAATTCTCTCGCAATGGTCATGGGTGCCGCGGGAGCAAAAACTGTTGAAGACCGACTCGCTGAACTTGGCCGCGAGATCCGGGACGACGACATCGAACCGTTTACGCGTTTCCTCCACGACCGAATGCTCGCAATAAGCCCACTCCGTCTTGTTGAAGCACTCCAGCAAATCGAAATTGTCAGTCGCGATATTGCTCGTTTTTACGACACACACGACGTTTGGCTTACGGCGACGCTTCCCGTTCCCGTTCCCGAACTCGGCGTGATTGATACAACCAATGTCGATTCAGTGTTCGCCCACGCTGGTCGATTCGCTGAGCTCACTGCAGTATTCAACGTCACCGGCCAGCCGGCTGCATCAATCCCGGCCGGATTCGACCCCAACGGTCTTCCCGTTGGTGTGCAAATCGTTGGCCGACATTCCTCTGAAGAGATACTCCTGCAACTCGCCGCTCAGATCGAGCGAGAGTCACCATGGCCGACGATCGCTCCGTGGCCGCCGCCGAGCGAACGATAATCATTCCGCGGAAGCCAAATTCATCATTCTCGTGATAGAACCGGAGTCATGTCCGGGGGGAATGCTGATCTAAAAACTGCCGACCTTGTCCTTCCAAAGATTCCTGCGACGGCGTGGGCGGTGCTTGGAATCCTCAGTTTTGGCCGTGAACTCACCGGCTACGACATCAAAAATTGGTCCGATGCAATCCTCCATTTCTTTTACTGGAGTCCCGCAACGAGCCAGATTTACACCGAACTTCGCCGTCTCGAAGCGCTTGGACTCGTCACCAGTCGAACGATTGCTCGCGACGACGTTCGCGAAAAAACCGTTTACGCAATCACCGAAAATGGGGTGGCTGCCCTTCAGAATTGGCAGGCAGACGTCAACGCCGAAGCCCCCGTCCTCAAGCATGGAGTGCTCCTGCGGGTCTGGCTCGGCCATCTCGCTCAGCCCGACCGACTCCGCGAACAAATACTCGATCACCGGTTACGTCTCGTCGAGGAGTTAGACGCAGCCAAAGACTCCAGCACCCAAGCCGACGCCCAGCCAGACTGGGCCTACCCGGCACTTGTCGCATCGTGGGCAGTTCGGCGTATCGAAAGTGAAATCGAACTCACTGATGCAATGCTCGTCGACCTTGATCGACTCGCCCAACAACGCTGACTCTCCACAACAAAGGAACATCATGAGCCCTACCTCTGCAGTCATCGTTACCGGCGGCGCGTCAGGAATTGGCCGAGCATCAGCGGAAGCCGTCGCCGCACAAGGCCGAGCTGTCGCGGTCTGGGATCTCAACGCAGACGGCGCGCTCGCAGCCGCGCAGGAGATCGCGAATGCTTATCGTGTTACTACCTTCGGGCTCGGCATCGACGTCACGAAAACGAGTGAACTCACCGGCGCGGTCGATGCGAGTCGCAACGTTGTCGGACCAATCGGTGGCCTCGTCCATGCCGCCGGCACTGTTCGGAGCCAGAGCATCGGCGACCTCGACGATGAGGGCTGGGATTTCGTCCTCAATGTCAATCTTCGAGCCTTCCCCATGCTCGTACAGGCAATGCATGCAGACCTTGTCGCCGCCGAGGGCGCAGCCGTCGTCGGGATTGCGTCCATTGAGGGTTGGGTCGGCAACGCCGCAATCCCCGCCTATTGCGCGTCGAAAGCAGGCATGCTTGGCGCTGTCCGATCGATGGCTGATCGGCTTGGCCCCGACGGCATCCGCGTCAACGCGATCTGCCCAGGCTTTATCGAAACCGCAATGTTGGGACTCACCCTGGAGATGCCTGGAGTTCGCCAGCGTTTCGAAGAAAGTTCCGTACTGAAGCGAATCGGTCAGCCATCTGAAATTGGCGAACCGGCGGCATTCCTTCTCAGCGATAAAGCATCGTTTATCACCGGACAATCCATCATTGTCGATGGCGGCGTGCTCGCTACTGCGTAGTTCAGCGCAGAATCAAAGCGGACAGACTGCGACATCGCGGCGCCACACGCTCAAGCCGTCGACAACTCGGTCGACGTTGTAGCAACGGTCAAGCCATTCCCCGACAGGAAACGACTGAGGCCCGTACATTGCCCAGTCCGTATCGGGACGGGCTGCATCGATAACGACGACAGGCGGATGCGCAGCGACGTCTTCGAAGAACATGTTCCAACGAGTTCGGAATGGTTCTGCACCTATCACGCTCTCGCTAAGCGGATGATCTCGACTGGCCCAATTCCCGGTGAGATAGCCATCGTGTAAAAAAATGCCCGTCGGGAGTCGATCAGCGGCGACGTAAACGTCGGGAAGCGCTCCCCAAACCAGGATTCGTTGATCGGCATCAGTCGTGCTCTGCACATATCGACCAAGTGCAGTGAAGTTCGTGAGGTCGGGACGATGGATCACTGCCAACGCCACCATCACAACAAGAAGTCCAACCGTTATCGCAGTCAGTGTTTGCCAAACACGCCGTCCGGCGATGACAAGCGCGCAACCCGTGAGAACAGCTAATGGCGGGACCACCTGTTGGTAGTAATGGCCAAAGAATCGCAAACCGATTGGAATGACCAGTGCCGAAACGACAAGCCATACGAGCACTGTCGGATCTGCACGGAAGCGTCGCGCAACTGCGGCCCACACCCCATAGAACAGCGGAAGATGTAAGACAACAAAAGAAAGTGTGAGAGCAGCTCCAATCGCTGTCGCCCTACCGATTGAAACTCCACCGCTGATGTAGTCGCTGTTGTCGGTCCAGACCCATCGGATCATTGTTGAACGGCCGAAGAACACAAAGATCGGAAGCGCAGCTGCTACAGCTCCAAACGCTGTCGCGCCAATCGTCAGACTCTTATCATTCGCCCGACGCACCGCCTCAAAAAGCACCACGATGCCGACCACGATGTATGGCTGTTTGCAATTGGCAGCGAGAACAACACATGAGCCGGCGAGCGCGAACCAAAGCGCAGGGGTTCGCTTCGACTCTCGAGCCACAACAACACAAAGGACGGCAGCTGAAGCGGGCAAGAGCCCCCACAATTCGAAATTTGCTGCCTGCGCATCCGGCGGCAAGAACAACGCCGTTCCGATAATGGCCAAGACCCCGGCGAATAGCGCGGCACGACGAGACGTCGAGAGTCGTCGAACAAGTTCAGCGACAACCACACCATTAAGGAAGATCAACAACGCCAGAACAATCCGAACGGCGCGCATGTCGACGCTCCATTCGCGAATGAGCGAATACATCACCGGGGCCACCGGGGGTTTGCGGTCAATAACGTCGACATAGAGCCGACCGCCATTGCGGAGTACGTCACCGGTGACAGCCAGATACGACTCGTCGCGGTCAAACATTCCGTTAGAGAGAATTCCAGGTGCACGCGAAACAACGGTTGCTAGGCCGAGGACACTCACCATCCACGCGCCCCACGACATACGCGAGCGAACAGGCTCAATGGCCTCGCTACATCGACGAGCGACCTTCGCCCATCGCTGCTTGGTCAGATCGACTGTGGTGGTCACTGAGGTCTCCTGCACCGACCCGAGGGTCGGGCCATGGACCGCCCTGGACGCCGAGAGGTCGCCCAAGATGATGACAGACACGTAGCCTCGGCGGGAATGAGCCTTGCACCCATCAACCCAGGAACTCCAGACCCTGCATCGCTTGCCGATCGCCAGGCAATCAGCGATGTCCTCCTCGCCTATTGCCGGGGCATTGATCGCTTGGACCGTGAACTCGTCGCCAGTTGCTTCCACAGCGATGCCACCGACACCCACGGATCATTTCAAGGAACAATCGGCGAATTCATCGACTGGGCCTTCGGCCTTTTAACCAAGTACGACGCCACGATGCATATGGTCGCCAACCACCTCGCAACCATCCACGGCGATGCTGCCGTCGCCGAAACCTACGGAATTGCCTACCACCGCTCTTCTGAGCCTGACCCGCGCCGTAATCTCACCGTTGGCTTCCGCTATCTCGACCGACTCGAACGACGAGAAAACGGGCCGTGGCGAATCGCTCGGCGCATCGCGACCACAGAATGGGTCAACGCCCCCGGTGCCGGTTCTGAGTGGCCGATTCCGGCAGACTCCGCTGTAGGAAAACGCGATCACACCGATCCGCTCTATCAGTTGCTAGAAGATCTCACGAACGATTAGTCACAATGCGATGGCTCCAGCCCATCGCACACCCCAGGGAGAACCATGCGCGCAGTTCGTTGTCCAGAAGGAATACCAACCGTTGTCGATGTTCCTGAGCCGACAGGCGACGGAGTACTTGTCACGGTGGCGTCGGCCGGAATTTGTGGTTCCGACCTTCACCTCTTGAGTTTCAGTCTTCCTGCCACGTTTGGACACGAGTTCGCCGGCACGCTCGCCGACGGCACCCCTGTAGCGGTTGAACCGATTGATCCCTGCCACGTGTGCGATGCCTGCATCGACGGCAACACGCAACTCTGCGTCCGCGGACCATCGATGGCGTTCGGAGTTGGACGCGATGGAGGCATGGCCGAGAAGGTTCTCGTGCCCACGTCATCGATTGCACGACTTCCGGTCGGAGTCGAAGCATCGAATGGCTGCCTGGTGGAACCTCTTGCGGTTGCCGTCCATGGTGTCCGACGCGGAAACATTCGTGGCAGCCACCGCGTCGCCGTCATTGGTGGCGGAACAATCGGACAAACCGCACTCGTCGTTGCTCAGCAAACAGGCGCAAAGGTCGACCTCTCCGCTCGCCATGAACGTCAGATCGAAGCCGCCACTCGCCTTGGGGCTGGTTCTCTCGACGGAAACGGCTACGACGTCGTCATCGAAGCGGCAGGGACTGCATCGGCACTCGCAGAGGCCGCTGACCGCTGCCGGCCCGGCGGAACCATCGTTTTGTTGGGCAGTTACTGGGACGGAACCGTCGAGATGCCAGGCATGGCCATCGGCATGAAAGAGCTCACGCTTGTTCCTGCTGTCATGTACGGCCGCAGCGGGCCTTCACGCGATGTCGACGTGGCCGCCACGATCCTTGCCCAGCGGCCCGAGATATCCGACATCATCGTCACGCATCGATTCCCACTCGATGCAGCAGCAGAAGCATTTGCGGTTGCTGCCGATCGATCGGCTGGCGCCATCAAGGTTGTCCTCGAACCCTGATCACACAGGTCGTCGTTACTTATTTGCCTCGCGTACGACGGCCATTAATTCAGTGATGGACGGATTCACGAGAATCTCATCGCCAACCAACACGCTCGGAACGGTTTCGCTTCCGATGCGTTGATTCAAAAGCGCGCGCGCTTCATCGTCTTCCCAGATGTTGCGCAATTCAACTTCGAGCCCGTGTTGTTCGATGCCCGAAAACAACATGCGACAAAACGGGCAATGGGGTCGCCAGAGAACAACCGGAATGATCGGGTCGGCCATGGAGAACTCAGTCGAACGAAAGTGGATCGCGCAGCGAACGCTTGAGTTCAGCGAAACCTGGCGTGCGCGCAAGGGTCTGCACCGCGTCCCAGAGTTCAACCGCAGCAGCGCCGCGAGGAATCGAAGAAATCACGGGACCGAACAACGAGGCTTCGCGATCGGTGCCTGGAGCAAACGTAAGGATCGGCGTTCCGACGTCACGACCAGTGCGGCTGAGTGAGAGTTCGGTTTCTTCGCGAAGAAGCACATCCCACGACTCGTCATCAGCGGCAGCAGCCAGTGACGCATTAAGCCCAGCAGCAGCGACAACCTCGGCAACGAGATTCTCAGGGATTGGCTCGCCACCGAACACGGCCACAGAAACGCCGTCGTGATGCATGCGTTCACCGGCAGCGGTGTAGAGCGCAGCCACTGCGTCATTGCCACCCTCAGCACGTGCCGCTGCAGCTACACGCAGCAGACGGCGTCCAAGCCCATGCAACGACGGATAGGCCGGCGGAAACTTTGAGTAATCAGTGTCTTCGTTGACGATCGCCAATGCGATGAACTTCCATTCGATCGAAACGTCACGTTGTTGCGCGACCTCAACCACCCAACGGCTGGTGACCCAGGCAAATGGGCAGATGGGATCGAAAAAGAATTCAAGATCAGAAGAAGAAGCCATAACGACACGATAGGTCGGCATTCGCTCTTCCGTCAGACCAATAGTTTTAGAATGCTGACTCGATCACAGTCACTTCCCTGCCAACCACACAGGCCACGTCGAAGCGCAGTGAGCCAGCAACCACGCCACAGGCGTTGAGCCACATCAGTGACAGCTTTCGTAATCGTGCTTGTTTCGCCGGTGTCACCGCTGCAGCGGGTGAACCGTAAGCGTCGCTTGAACGAGTCTTGACCTCACAGAACACCACCAACCGATCACGTACGAGCACGAGGTCTATTTCACCCTCTCGGCAACGCCAGTTGCGATCGACAACGACATAGCCGCGTTGCTCGTACCACCGTGCGGTCAAGTTTTCGCCGTGGGACCCGAGAGCCCGACGACCGGCGGTCAACCGAGTTGGACCTTCACGGGAGTCGCAGCTCTTCGCGTGGCAACTCTTCGATATTGACGTCTTTGAATGTGACCACTCGGACGTGAGAAACGAATCGGTTCTGTCTGTACATATCCCAAACCCACGCGTCACGAAGTTCGATCTCAACCCGAGAGCGACCGTTTTCATTCACAACGCTCTGATTGACCTCGTTCGCCAAGTAGAACCGTCGCTCAGTTTCAACAACGAACCGGAACATGGGACAGACATCTTTGTACTCGCGGTAAAGCTGCAATTCGACGTCGGACTCGTACTCTTCGAGATCCTCAGCACTCATGAGCAACTCCCACCGAAAGAAATGCGACCAGCGTTGGTCACGGCTGACCAGTGGCCAGCGCGAGGCGCGACACTCAGTCGCGCTTCTCCTTGATCTTGGCAGCCTTGCCGACACGATCACGCAAGTAATAGAGCTTGGCTCGACGAACATCGCCTCGGCTCACAACTTCGATCTTGGCCACGATTGGGGAATGAATCGGGAAGGTGCGCTCGACGCCAACGCCGAAACTCACCTTGCGGACGGTGAAGGTCTCTTGAAGCCCACCGCCCTGACGGCGGATAACTGCGCCCTGAAAGAGCTGCACGCGCTCGCGGGTTCCTTCGACCACTCGGACGTGGACTTTGAGCGTGTCGCCGGGGCCGAACTGAGGCACGTCGTCGCGGAGGCTCTGGGCGTCGATGAGGTCGATGGCGTTCATTGAAGTGTCCTGGCTGCGATGCCCACCCGAAGGTGGGTCAAGAAGTGAAATCGGGACCGGGATCGGTAGCCCGAGGGAATGGTCATGCTAGGCGGAGCGCTCCCCGAACGGCAAAGCGCCGAATGGCCCTTACTCAGGCCCGCAGGTCGGGATCAGCCAACAAGGCCTGTTCATCATCGGAAAGCCCACCGCGGGCCTCGATCAAGTCGGGCCGAGAGGCCAGCGTCCGCTCGAGGGCCCGGGCCCGACGCCATCGGGCGATTCGGCCGTGATCGCCAGAGCGCAGGACCTCAGGAACGTCCATCCCCCGAAATTCCGCCGGCTTGGTGAACTGCGGATATTCGAGCAGGCCCTCGCTAAAGGACTCATCGCCCGCTGAAGCGGAATTACCCATCACCCCAGGCACCAGCCGTCCTACGGCCTCTAGGACCACCATGGAGGCCACCTCGCCGCCACCGAGGACGTAGTCGCCAATCGAAAGTTCCCCATCACAGAGATCTGTCCGAACTCGATCGTCAACGCCTTCGTAACGACCGCACAAAAGCGAGAACCCACCGGAGCTCGCTAAGTCCTGCGCCATGGCCTGATCGAGACGACGCCCACCGGGTCCGAGCAGGAACAGTGGTCGAGGCGGATCGGCAGCTTCGACAGAGGCATAGATCGGTTCGGGACGAAGCACCATGCCTGCTCCCCCACCAAATGGTGAGTCATCCACTGTGCGATGAACATCGGTGGTGTGTTCGCGCAAATCGTGAACGCGGACATCGAGCAGACCCTTCGCCGTCGCACGGCCCAGAAGACTTTGTCCCGCAAATCCCGACACCATGTCAGGGAAGATTGTGAAGACGTCGATGCGCACGGGCACTTACTCCTCGTCGAGAAGTTCGAAGAGACCGTCAGGAACATCAACAACAAGGCGACCTTGCTCGTCGCGTCCTTCAAGAAAGCGCAACGGGACTAGTGCCCCCGTGTCGAGAACAAGCAGATCGCTGGCGGGGTTGTCCTGCACTGCTTGCACAACACCGCGATCGGTGCCGTCGGGCTCTACGACAGGTGACCCGATGAGTTCATGCACCCACAACGCGTCGGGATCGTCGTTTTCCAAAACTTCGGCCGAAAGTACGAGACCAGAAATTGCTTCGGCCCCTTCACGTCCGGACACACCTTCGAAGGTCACGATCCAACGATGCTGATGTGGACGTGATGCCGTGATCAGAAATTCACGATCGCCAGAAAACAGACGCGTGCCGGGAGCGACGCGACCCTTCTCGGTCGTGGTGAGAGCAACGACGACATCGCCGCGCACTCCATGCGGTTTGTCGATTCGGCCGACCTCGAGGAGGTTCACCGGATCAGTCGAGGAACTCGACCTCGACATCGCCACCGTCACGGGCAGCGGCGGCGCGCACGACGGTGCGGATCGACTGCGCAACACGACCGCGCTTGCCGATGACGCGACCCATGTCGCCAGGACCAACGCGTACGTTGAGCACTGACTTACGGCCGCGAGCGTCGAGTTCGATTTCGACGGCGGAAGGATCCTCGACGAGTTGCTGAACGACGTAGGTCAACACAGCCTTGGCTGTGGTGTAGTCGGGAGTTTCTTCCGACGCGTCGACGGTTTCGGCGACGTCGCTCACGATGCTGCGCCGGTGAACTGCTCCCAAGCGCCAGAGATCTTCAGAAGCTTCTCGACAACTTCAGTGGGCTGCGCGCCCTTCTGAAGCCAGGCAACGGCCTTGTCATTGTCGATGGTGATCTCAGATGGCTCGGTACGAGGGTTGTAGTGACCCACGATTTCGATAAAACGGCCGTTGCGCGGCGAGCGCGCATCGGCGGCAACGACGCGGTACGTCGGCTGCTTGGTCTTTCCCATCCGCATGAGGCGGAGCTTCACCACGAGGTTTCTCTCTTCTGCTGGTCGTGCAAGAACGGAACTGCGAACGTTTTCGGCCGAACCCATCGGGACGGCTGAGCGGCCTTCAATCGTGGCCCGCAATGCCGTCGCGGGCAAGTTGAGAACTCAGCCGAGGCCGAAGGGGTCACTTTCGGGACCACCGGGAAGGCCGGGAAGGCGCAATCCGCCGCCCGGCTGAGCCCCGCCTAAACCGGCTTCAAAATCGGGTAATCGCAGCGGGGCCTTGCCCTTTGGGGCGACTCGACCGCCCCCGGTGGAGCGGCCACCCGGCCCCTTCGCTTTGCCTTTGGCAACTTTGCGACGTGACTTGGTGAGCCGCTTGGTTCCGGCCCCACCCATGCGCTTCATCATCTTCGACATCTCTTTGAACTGTTTGATGAGCTCGCCCACCCGAGCTGGTTCCGTACCCGAACCAGTCGCAATTCGGACTCGACGGGACTGATCGATGAGATCGGGATCGACCCGTTCGGCCGGGGTCATTGAGCGAATGATGGCTTCGACTCGCGCGATTTCACGGTCGTCGATCTGCGCGTTCTTCACTTCTTTGGGGATGCCCGGCATCATGCCGAGTACTCCCGAAAGCGGGCCCATCTTTTTCAGTTGCTGCATCTGATCGAGAAAATCTTCGAGGGTGAATTGGCCCTCAAGTAGTCGTGTCGCCGCAGCTTCTGCCTGATCCTTTTCGAAGACTTCTTCGGCCTTTTCAATAAGCGTGAGCATGTCGCCCATGCCCAAGATTCGACCAGCGAGACGATCCGGATGAAAGAGGTCGAAGTCGCGAAGTTTTTCACCCGTCGATGTGAACGCGATCGGACGACCGACGACTTCCTTAACACTGAGTGCCGCACCACCGCGCGCGTCACCATCGAGTTTGGTCAGGATGACGCCATCGAGTTCGAGAGTTGCATGAAATGCTTCGGCAGTGTTGACCGCGTCTTGACCAGTCATCGCATCGATGACAAGGAACGTGTAATCGGGATCGACTGCTTCTGAAATGCGACGAACTTCGTCCATCAAATCAGCGTCGATAGCAAGCCGACCAGCAGTATCGACGATCACAATGTCGCGGCCGGTCTTACGAGCTTCAGTCAGCCCGCTTTTCGCAACCTGCACTGGATCGGTGTCCTCGGAGAAAACGGGAACTTCGATCTGGCGTCCGAGCGTGCGCAACTGCTCGACCGCTGCTGGACGTTGAAGATCGGCGCCAACGAGAAGCGGATGACGTCCTTGACTTTTGAACCATCGAGCCAACTTCGCCGAGTTTGTTGTCTTACCCGAACCCTGCAAACCCGCCATTAGGACAACAGTTGGAGGCTTTGAGTTATAGGTAATGCGAATGGTTTCGCCGCCGAGAGTGGCAGTGAGTTCATCGTTGACGATCTTGACCATCTGCTGGCCAGGATTCAGCGCTTTCGAAACTTCTTCACCAACCGCTCGGTCGCGGATTCGCGCACAGAAATTCTTGACAACGTTGAAGTTGACGTCGGCTTCGAGGAGCGCAAGGCGGATCTCGCGCAGCGCTTCATCGACGTCGGCTTCGGAGAGTTTCCCTTTGCCCTTGAGTTTTCCGAGGACAGACTCAAACCTGTCTGAAAGTGACTCGAACATCAGGCTGCGACCTCGGTGTCGGCGCCATCAAACGCGAAATCGGCGTCGTGGTCATGGCCGTGATCATGGTCGTGACTGCGCGACATCAGTCCGATCTGTCGGCCGATGACAATGCCGATCACGACTCCAACGGTGACGGCGCCAACGATTTTCCAACCAAGGGCACGCGTGACCACCGCGCTTCCCTTCACCGGCAGCGCTCCAACTTTGAACCCAGCACGAAAGGTAAGCCCCAGTGACGCAACCAGCACCTTCATGGGAAGGGCAATTGCTCGCCACGCAATATGCACCGGAAATGTTACGAGTTTTTTCATGCGAACAATGCCTCCACAAATTCATGTGCATCGAATGAAACAAGGTCTTCGGCACCTTCGCCAAGTCCGACCAACTTCACAGGAATGCCAAGCTGATCGTGAATTGCAATAACGATCCCACCCTTGGCTGATCCATCAAGTTTGGTGAGCACCACGCCCGTGAGTTCAACAGCTTCAGTGAACTGCTTGGCCTGAACCAGACCGTTCTGGCCAGTGGTCGCATCGATCACGAGAAGAACTTCGGTGACTGTCCCATCGCCCTTATCGGCAACACGACGCACCTTGCTGAGCTCTTCCATGAGGTTCACATTGTTATGAAGGCGTCCAGCAGTGTCGGCAAGAACAAGGTCAATACTGCGGGCACTTGCGGCTTCGACGCCGTCGAAAATCACAGCACTTGGGTCTCCACCCTCGTTCCCTCGAACGAATTCGGCTCCTGCGCGTTCGGCCCACATTCCAAGTTGTTCCGCGGCCGCCGCACGGAACGTATCGCCCGCCGCCATCAGAACAGTTCGACCTTCTCGTACCTCGCGAACCCCAACCTTTCCGATTGTGGTCGTCTTTCCAACCCCATTAACGCCAACAAAAAGCCACACAGTTGGGCCGGAATCACTCGAGATCTTGAGTTCGCGATCAAAGCCACTCAATCGATCGGCCATCTCATTTTTGAGCGCACCAAGAAGTTCCTCGCCATTCGAAAGACCATCGGCTTTCACCCGCGCGCGCAGGTGATCGAGAAGTTCTTGAGTCGATCCGACACCCACATCGGCAAGGATGAGCGCCTCTTCGAGTTCATCCCACGTCTCGGCATCGATCTTTGATCGGCCTGCGATCGAACCCATTGCACCAGAAAGCGCTGCACGGGCTTTTCCGAGACGATCACGGAATCGAGGACGTTCAGCAGTCTCTTCGGCGTCCGCTTCTTCGGCGACCTCGCCTTCGGCAACAACGTCATCGACGGGAACATGGGTCGCAAGATCAGCAGCGACCTCGGCTTCGACCAGTGCAGCGCGCTCTACTTCTTCAGCAGGAACAACACGGTCGTCGACCAGAGTGCGGCGCTTCGACGGCGGTTCCAACGTCCCACGGCGATTCCGAGGGGCAATGAATCCGAGTCCGACAATCAGGCCAAGGACGATGACGACGGCAACGATGATGAGAATCACAGTCATGGGCTGGCAAGCCTAGTGGGCTGCCCTTCCGGCCCATCCGGGCGACGCGGTCCGCCCCTTGAGGCCCTCAACGCCAGCCCCAGCGCGTCGATGGCCGCCCTTGGAGCGGCCATCGATCGAAACCCGTTGTGGTGCCGCTTGTTACTTCAGCGTGCCCAGCGTGACGTCGACATCGAGAACCTTGCCGTCTCGATTGATCTCAACGACAACCTTGTCGCCAGGGTTATAGCCACTGGCCATGCCCCTTAGTTCATCAAAACTGCGCACCGGCACCCCGTCGACAGCAACGATGAGGTCGCCCGACTTAATGCCCGCCTTGTCGGCGGCGCCGCCGCTTGTGACGCTCTGGACATAAGCACCAGCGCTACCCGATGGTGTCGTGCTCGGACCACTGAGCCCGAGTCCCGCTCGAGCCACGGTCTTGCCTGCAGCAAGTTGGTCCGCAACACGCTTGGCGGTCGAGATCGGAATGGCAAAACCGATGCCAGTGTTCTCGCCCGTCTGGCTATAGATCGAAGAGTTGATGCCCATGATCTCGGCGTTGCGATTCGCAAGCGCACCACCCGAGTTGCCGGGGTTGATGGAAGCATCGGTCTGGATCATGTTGATCACGACGCTCTTCTCATTGGGCACCGGACGGTTCACCGCTGAAACGATGCCCGAGGTCACCGTCTGTTCAAGGCCATACGGGCTACCAACGGCAACGGCAATCTGCCCAACGTGGGGCTTCTCCTGCGCCAACTTCGCCGGCGGAGCTTGAAGGCCAGCAGCGCGAACAACCGCTATATCGGTACCGGTGTCGGCACCAAGAACCTGGCCCTTCACCGCTGTTCCGTGCGAATCGCGAACTGTCACCGTCGCCGAAGTTCCGACGACATGAGCATTAGTAATGAATAAATCGGTGTCGTATGCAACGCCAGAACCAAGGCCATCGCTGGTTTCAATCTGCACGACCGACGGACTCACTGTCGCCGCAACATAGGCAATTGGTTCTGAGCCGGGATCAATGGTGACGGCAGTCGTGGTGACTTGACCATTGGCACTCGAGCTACGAACCACAGTCGTCTTGTTGTTATCGATGAGTGATCGAATGCCGAAGCCAAGGCCGAACAGGCCGACGACAACAACGAGAGCAACAACGAGAGCAACGACAACGCGAAGGAACGGATTCGAGCGACGCGGACCAGACGAGTTCGCAGGGCGATCCGGAGGAGGTGTCGGTGCACCGCCCCATGCGTCGTTCGCTGGAATCGGCGCGGCTGGAATCGGCGCGACTGGCGCGGCACTTTCCCACGACGGAGGCATCGGAGCGGGCGTCCAACCACTCGGCGGCGCGGGTGGCGTCGGAGGGGACGGAGGCTGAGGTGGCATTGCGGGGGGCTGGTTATCCCAGGTCATAGAAATCGGCTCCTGCAGCGGGTTCGGAAGAGATCGTACGGACGCCGGGCGGCGAACGTGTGGGCAACGTACCGATGGGTAGCGAAAGAGGAACGAAAGTCAAAAAAATCGTGCGCTGGCGCGCGACCTCCACGAGATCGCTCAACTCCCTGGTGAGGGCGGTGACGATTGCGGCGGGGCGAGCGCCGGAAGCCAAAGAGCAAAGGCCGAGCCGTGATCTACCTGCGAAACGAGCTTGACTTCGCCTCCATGGGCTTCGGCGATCTGACGAACAATCGTCAAACCCAGTCCACTGCGTCCTTGTTCGCGCCCCTCTCGTGAGTCGCCTCGCCAGAAACGCTGGAACACCCGATCTTGGTCAACCAGATCAATCCCTGGGCCTTGATCTTCAACGGCCATCCACGCCCATGGACCTTCGAGGCCGCCGCGAAGCCGAACCGTGGTGCCTTCGGGTGAATACCGGATGGCGTTGGCTAAAAGATTGCCAAGCGCCTGGCGCAGAGCAAGGCGATCGCCCACTACCCACAAACCACTGGGTGCATGGTGAACAAGATGAACACCTGCCGCCATTGCGGGTGCGGTGAATTCCTCAGCGGCCTCGTTGATGAGCAACGCGAGGTCAACCGGATCACGTTCAAGCGAAAGCGTTCCCTTGCGCGCGTAGACAAGCAGGTCATCGACCAATCGCGCCATGCGTTCAGATGATCGCTCCACCACTTCGGCCGCGTGTCGAAGTTCCCCAGCGCTTGCATCGGGGTCAGCCAGGGTTACTTCGAGATTTGTCCGGATAACGGCCAGTGGGTTTCGCAATTCATGGCTTGCTTCATGGATGAACTGTCGCTGCCCTTCGAACGCTTCATCGAGCCGGCCGAGCATGTCGTCAAACGTGTCTGCCAGTTGTCGCAGTTCATCGTTCGGACCGCCAAGATCAATTCGTTGTTTGAGATCGCTCGCTTGAATCTCACGAACCGAATTTGAGATTTCACCAAGAGGACGGAGTAATCGACCGCTCACGATCCAACCAACAATGAGACTGAGAAAGAAGAGTGCCAACAAGGCCCAGAACGAATAGACCCGCAACGCATCGAGCGCTCGTTCGTTGACCGCCCGCTGAACCAATTGCGCCTGATCAGGCTGGATGAATGTGATGCCGCCAACTTGAAACGCCGTCGCCGAAATCTTTTGATTTTTCAGCGAATATTGCAGGCCTAAATAGATGCCGCCGACAACAAGAGCAGCAAGTCCGAAGACAAGAATCGACCACACCGCGGTAAGCCGGAACCGAATCGAACCCATCCACGAAGGAAGGCGATTCGATGTTCGGTGCGAACGTGAATGCAGACGCGTCCGAACCGTGCTCGTCACACGCGTTTGGTCAATCTTGACCTCGAGCTCATCTTCGACTGGCGGCGGAAGGTGCGGATCAATCACGGGTCGAGTAACCGGTATCCAGAACCGATGAGCGTTTCGAGAAGCGGAGTTTCGCCATCAAGCGAAACTTTGCGACGAAGCGTTCCGACGGTGACGCGCACGGTATTCGTAAACGGATCTGCGTGTTCATCCCATACATGCTCAAGCAATTCTTCTTGTGAAATGACTTCACCGGCGTGGAGCATGAAATAGCGGAGTAACGAGAATTCTTTGGCAGTGAGGTCGAGGCGACGCATTCCACGCTTTGCTTCGTGTCGTGCATCGTCGAGTTCGAGTTCGCCAACGACCGTCACCGCAGAAACTGCCCGAGAATCACGACGAAGCAACGACCGCACTCGGGCGAGGAGTTCAGGGAATGCAAACGGTTTGACCAAATAATCATCAGCACCGTCATCAAGGCCCGACACTCGATCGTCAAGACCATCGCGAGCAGTAAGCATCAGGATGCGTGGCTGAGGGTCAGCTTGCTCTCGGACCTTTCGGCAAACCTCGCGCCCGTCTATTCCGGGCATCGTGATATCGAGACACAGCAAGTCGTAGGTATTGATCATGACTTTGTCGAGTGCATCGGCCCCATCGTTCGAGACGTCGACCGCGTAACCCTCACGGCGCAAACCACGGGCCACCGCCTCCGCCAGCTCTACTTCGTCATCAACCACGAGCACTCGCACGGTGTTGACGGTACCGCCCCCGACTCCCCCACCCCTTGCACTCGGGGGACGTCATCGCCCCAAACGGCCAACGACAACGTCTCCGCTCCGCTTTATGGTGTCCTTCGGTCCGATGTGGTCCCCTTCCCACCATGACTGCCACCCATAACGCCCCAACGTCCACGAATCCTTTCCAGGAGCCCCCGATGTCAGATCAGCCCTTCCCCCCAGCTTCCAACGAACCCGTGGCCGCGACCGCCACCGAGGCCGCTCTTCTTGAATCGGCGCTCATGGAAATGAAGAAAGTCATCGTGGGCCAAGACCGTGCCATCGAACGCCTCTTCGTGGGGCTCCTCGCTCGGGGCCACGTGCTTCTTGAGGGTGTTCCTGGTCTGGCCAAGACACTTGCGGTCGAAACACTCGCGACAGTGATCGGGGGCGATTACAACCGACTGCAGTTCACGCCCGACCTTCTCCCCGCCGATCTCGTCGGCACACGAATTTTCCGTGCGTCGAACGAATCGTTCGATATCGAATGGGGTCCGGTGTTCGCCAACATCGTATTGGCCGATGAAATCAACCGCGCTCCAGCGAAGGTGCAGTCAGCACTTCTCGAGGTCATGGCTGAGCACCAGGTTTCAATCGCCGGAACCACGAAGAAGGTTCCCGAACCGTTCTTGGTACTCGCCACACAGAACCCCATCGAGAGCGAAGGCGTCTATCCACTCCCAGAGGCACAGCGCGATCGATTCCTCATGAAGGTTGTTGTCGGTTACCCAACAGCAGCAGAGGAAGCACAGATCGTGGCCCGCATGAGCGCGGGAGCACCAAAGGCTCAGCAAATTCTGAGTCTCGAACAACTCATCGAACTGCAGAAATCCTGCGACGCCGTGCATATTGCGCCTGCCGTTGCCGATTACGCGGTTCGCCTTGTCCTCGCCACTCGCGAACCGGCTGCATACGGGCTTCCGGAACTTGCCGAACTCATCTCTTGGGGCGGAAGTCCGCGAGCATCGCTCGGTCTCGTCGCTGGCGGACGGGCCCTCGCTCTCATGAGAGGTCGCGGCTATGTCTTGCCTCAAGACATTTTCGATATCGCTCCCGACGTGCTGCGTCACCGTGTGGTGCCGTCCTATGAAGCGCTGGCACAGGGACTCTCTGTCGAGCAGATCCTCGCCCGCCTTTTGTCGACCGTTCACGCGCCAGTCATTGCGCCGTCGCAGAACCCGACCGCTGTCGCCGGCCGGTGAGCGCCAAAAAAACGGCGGCCCCCTCAATCGACGGAACCCCCGCCGCGGAAATCCTCCGCCGACTCGAAATCACTGTCACCCGCCGACTCGACGGACTCTTACAAGGCGACCATCGCGGGCTCACCCCCGGTCACGGTTCGGAGCCTGGCGAGATCCGCGCCTATCAACCTGGTGATGACGTTCGTCGTATCGATTGGAATGTGACCGCCCGACTCGGCGAGACCCATGTACGCGACAGCGTCGCCGATCGCGAACTCGAAACGTGGATCCTCGTCGATGCATCGGCTTCGCTCGCATTCGGCACCGCAACCTGCGAAAAGCGCGACCTTGCGCTTGCTGGAGTTGCGGCAACAGGATTCCTCACCGCCCGCACGGGTAACCGAATTGGAGCGATGACCATCGGACCCGATGGCGCATCTCCACCCATTCCAGCTCGATCGGGCCGCGTCCACATGCAAGCGCTCCTACGCCGCGTGCTCGGTGCGCTCGATAACCCGCAGCCGGGTCGTACCGATCTCACCGCTGGGTTGCGCCGCATTGCCGGCACCGCAAAGCGACGAGGACTCATTGTCGTTATTTCCGATTTCCTCGACCCAGGCCTCTGGGATACAGCTTTGCGAACTCTGGCGCTTCGCCATGATGTTCTTTGCATCGAAGTCGTTGACCCAGTAGAGCTTGAACTTCCTGATGTCGGAATGCTTGTTCTCCATGACGCCGTCACCGGTCATGAAATTGAAGTTCCGACAGGCAATGCAAAGTTCCGCGAACGTTACGCACTTGCTGCAGCCGAACAACGGGCAGTAATCGCATCACGAATTCGCACCACAAGTGCCGACCACCTCGTGCTTCGCACTGACCGAGATTGGTTACTCGACCTCGCCCGTTTCGTATCTCGTCGCCGTGATCGCATCGATTCGCAGTCACGTTCTGCCGCGCATGGCTCTGGAAATGTCGGAGCAATTGCCGGAGCGACCCTCACCACTGGAGCCGTCCGATGATGGGTATTTCGTTTCTCAGTCCATGGCGACTGTTGTTACTTTTTGTCGTCGTCGCCCTAGGCATCACTTACGCCATGTTCCAAAAGCGGCGTTCCAAGTACGCAGTGCGATTCACAAATCTCGCATTGCTCGAATCGCTCGCCCCGAATCGACCAGGTTGGCGCCGACATATCGCCGCGGCGGTGCAGCTGTTTGCACTCGCTGCACTTGTGCTCGCATTTGCCCAGCCAGTGCACGATGTAAAAGTTCCTCGTGAACGCGCCACGGTCATGCTCGCCCTTGACGTTTCGTTGTCGATGGAAGCAACCGACGTGAAGCCCAGTCGGATCGAAGCAGCAAAGGCCGCTGCCACCGCCTTCCTTGATGATGTTCCAAAGCAGTTCAATGTGGGCCTCGTCACTTTTGCGGGTAGCTCGAAAATTCGAGTCGCCCCGACGACCGATCGCCAACAAGTTGCGAATGCGATCCAGAATGCTCAATTAGCCGATGGGACGGCAATTGGAGACGCGATCGATTCGAGCCTCGATGCACTCGGCGATGTTCCGCCAGCACCCGATGGCGCAGCAGTTCCGGCGGCGATCGTGTTGCTCTCTGACGGCACCACCACGATGGGCACAGCGAATGCAACGGCAACACAACGCGCCTCAGATGAAGGCGTACCGGTTTCAACGATCGCTTTCGGAACAGCGACCGGCACCGTCACCCTTCCAAATGGTCAGAGTGTCAGCGTTCCTGTCGATGCACCTGCGCTGAAAACAATTGCGCAGGAAACAGGCGGCAACTCCTACGAAGCAACCACACAGAACCAGTTGACCGACGTCTATTCAAAGATCGGTTCTTCAATTGGATTCGACGATGGGCAGTCGTCACTCACCCAGTGGTTCATTGCGGCCTCGTTCCTCACCCTGGCTATTACGTCAGGGCTGGCACTGGCTTGGTCGAACCGACTGCCATAAGTCGGACGCTTACGAAGACACCTTTTCGCTGACGACCTTCGACGAACCACCCGACTGCATGGACACGCCATAAAGGCAATCGGCTGCTTCCATCGTGCGCTTCTGATGGCTCACGATGACCAGCTGAGCGTCGTTACGGAATTCGGCAACAAGGCCAAGGAACCGACTGAGGTTCATGTCATCGAGGGCAGCTTCGACTTCGTCCATTACGTAGAACGGCGACGGTCGACTGCGGAACACCGCGAACAAATAGGCCAACGCAGTAAGCGAACGCTCACCACCCGAAAGCAATGACAGCTTCCGGACGTTTTTACCTGAGGGCTTGGCCTCGACTTCGATGCCGGTGAGCAGCAGGTTGTCGGGCTCGGTGAGCTTCAGTCGACCCTGGCCACCTGGGAACAGGGTCTGGAACAATGATTCGAAGTTCGCAGCGACATCGGCGAAGGCCGCCGCGAAAACGCTAACGATTTCACCGTCGATGGCACGAATCACCTTCGCAAGTTCACGACGGCTTTCTTTAACATCTTCGAGTTGCTGTTCGAGGAACGTATGACGTTCTTGCAACGCATCGAATTCTTCAAGAGCCAGCGGATTGATTGGCCCCATCAGACGTAGGTCGCGTTCAAGTTCGCGTGCTCGACCAGCAGCAGTCGCACCTTCGGCAAGTTCCGGGCATTCGCTGGCGATCGCGACATCGGGTTCGCAATCGAGATCGCGGCGTAGTGCTTCCACCGCGGCTTCGATGCGCATTTCGATTTCGGCATGATCGATTTCGGCTCGCTGCAAACGCTCGCGAACTTCGCCAAGACCGCGTTCTTGTTCAGAACGCTGGCGGCGCAGACCATCGAGACGACCAGCAACCCCGCGTGCGGCTTCGGACTGCTGACGGCGACGCTCGCGGAAGTCGGAAAGCCGCCCTTCAATAAGAGAAGAACGATTCTGGACGAGCGCCGACAAACGATCGAGTGCAGTCTGGGTCCGATCGAGTTCCAAACGACGCGCTTCGGCAGCTTCGCGTTCTGCCGCAGCGCCATCGAGGCGGGTTTCGACCTCGGAGAGGCGACCGGTCAGGAACTGACGACGTTCGACAACCGCAACACTGCGTACTTCAAGATCGCTCCGACGGGAACCAACTTCGGCAGCTTGCTCTTCAAGCCGCGAACGAGACTCGGCCATGCGGCGAGCCGAAGCAGCTAATTCGTTGTCGGCCGCTTCGAGTTCGGGGAGCATTCCCTCGAGTTCTGCGATTCGGGCGTCTTCACGTGTGACGCGTTCGGAGAGTTCAACGAGGTGATCGTTCAGCGCTTCGGCTTCTGTCGCCGCATCACGGCGATCGGTTTCCGCCCGCTGAAGGCGATCGCCTGCAGCAGTAAGTCGCGAATCGTTGACGTCGAGTTCGCGAGCAAGAGCTGCTTCGACCGCTGCCGCTTCAGAAAGTTCCTTTCGAGCGGCTTCGAGTACCAATGCCGCGTCCGACGCACGAACTTCGGCCTCTTCGGCACGGCGAGTTGCATCGTCAAGCGCAGCACCTGTGGCACCGGCGCCAGAGGAGCCGACACGCCAACCACTCATTCCGAATCGATCGCCGGTATTGGTGACCACGATGGCATCTGGGTACGCGAGCGATGCATCGACGGCCTGGACCCATCCGCCATCGATGACAACGGCTGACCCAAGGAGTGCATCGAGCAGTGGCTCGACATCGGGACGACGAGCACGCACATGCCCCCGCAACGGAGCACCGATCGGAGGCGCGGTTCGGGCGGATCGTTCGGCACCGAGGGCCAGCACCGCGCCGCTCAAAGATTCGGCGCTAAGCGCTTCAAGCGCCCGACGACCAGAAGCGACACCATCGACGACTACCGCAGCAAGCGCTTCGCCCACGGCGGCTTCAAACGCGGATTCCCAACCAGCATCGATTTCGACGAGATCGAGGACTGTGCCTAGAACGCCATCGATACCGGCAAGGCGTTCGGTGCCTGCACGAGAGCGGGCTTCATCGAGCGCAAGAGCCAAAGCTTCAACACGGGCACGCCACGCATGCTGTTCGCTTTCCGCTGAACGATGAACCGACTCGGCCGCTTCAACAGCCGATTCCGCCTGTGAGCGACGAGACTCCGCTGATTCCATCGATTCGACGAGCGGAAGTTCTGCTGATTCAAGTTCGATCAATTGACCGCGCAGAGATTCTGTTTCGGTGAGTAATTGCGCAGCCTTTTCGGCGAGCGCCGTTGCGCGAGTCGCGATGCGATCTCGTTCTTCACGAGCCCGACCGGATGCCGTGCGCAACGCAGCGAGTTCGCCACGAACTTCGGCCGCGGCGCCAGTAGGCGCGGGGATTCCAGTGGACCACTGTTCTTCGAACGCCAAACGTTCAGCAGCGAGCAATTCCTCGGCGTCTGCAAGTTCGGCAACCAACGGCGCGAACCCTTCGGCCTCGGCTTCAACCTCGGAAAGTTCCGTGGCCAATCGGGCCGCTTCCGCCTCGAGCGAGGCGACAACGCCCTGATCGACTGACGCACCGCGTAAACGATCAAGACCGCGGCGACGTTCTGTGAGAACTGCCGACAAACCACGAGCTTGCTGGAACAACGATTCGTACGATGCGAGTCCGTCGCCGAGGTCATCGCCACCCATGGCGGTGAGTTCAGCTTCAACCGACATGATCTGTGCGTCGAGTTCCGCCAATGAACGGCGCAGACGTTCTTCTTCTGACGAAAGTTCAGCGCGGCCACGCATGCCGTTTTCGAGACGAGTGCGCAAACCCGCAAGTTCGCGACCGGCGATGAAGATCCGCAATGCGGTGAGTTCGGAGACGACGCCAGCATGACGACGGGCAGCATCGGCTTGACGCTCAAGAGGACGCAACTGGCGACGAACTTCGCGAAGAAGGTCCTGCAGGCGAGTGAGATTGCCCTCGGTGGACATCAGGCGACGCTCAGACTTTTCCTTGCGGCGGCGGTACTTCAAAATGCCAGCGGCTTCTTCGATAATCGCCCGACGCTCTTCTGGTCGAGCGTTGAGCACCGCATCGATTTGGCCCTGCGAAATGATCACGTGCTGTTGGCGACCAACGCCGCTGTCGGAAAGAAGATCCTGGATGTCGAGGAGTCGACAAGGAACGCCGTTCAGCGCGTATTCGCTGTCGCCGGAACGGAACAAGGTACGAGTGATCGTGACCTCATTGAACTCGATAGGGAGCATCCCCGACGCGTTGTCGATAGTCAGGCTGACTTCAGCACGCCCGAGAGCAGCGCGCTTTGTCGTGCCAGCAAAAATCACATCGTCCATTTTTTGTGAACGAACAGCCGAGGGTGCTTGCGCGCCAAGCACCCAGCCGATGGCATCGACCACGTTAGATTTACCCGAACCGTTCGGACCCACCACAACGGTGACGCCTGGTTCAAGATCAAGAGCTGTCGTATCGGCGAAGGACTTGAAGCCCTTCATCGTGAGTCGTTTCAGATACATCAGACCTGACAGACCTCGCAGTAGAAGGTGGACCGGCTCGCAACCTTTGTCTTGACGATGTCGTTACGACGACACCGACGACATGGCTGCTTGTCGCGGTCGTACACCTGATGATGGCTTTGGTAATCGCCGGCCTTCCCGAACAGATCGACATATTGCCCATCGCCCAGGGTGGAACCGTTGTACTTAATTGCTTCGTGCAGAATCTCTACTAATGAGCGATAAAGGCGACGAATTTCCTGCGTCGTAAGTGAGCCGGTTTCACGATCGAAACGAAGGCCCGAATCGAAGAGGATCTCGTCGGCGTAGATATTTCCGATACCAGCGATCATTGACTGATCGGTGAGGAATGCCTTGAGTGACTGGCTCTTCGAGCGAAGGAGGTGACCGAAGTCGACCCACGACATGGGTGTTTCGACGGGATCAACCCCGAGGTTCGAAAGCTCCTCGATTTCAGACGTGATTTCGTCTGGAGTCGCAAGAAACATTTCGCCAAATGTCCGAGGATCGACGAATCGAAGTTGGCCACCTTGTGTGAACGTGATCGTCACGTGCGTGTGCTTCTCGACTGGATCCTTGATTGCGTTACGACGCAATTGACCTGACATACGCAGATGCACCACAAGCACCTGCCCGTTGTCGAGCGGCATCAGGAGATATTTTCCTTTGCGCTGCGAACCGGTGATTTTGGCGCCTTCGAGCCCCGCAACAAATTCTGCAGGAGTCTGACGTTTGATCGACTTTTTCCCGACCGTTTCGACGGTCTTCACCTTCCGACCGACAACTTCTTTTTCAAGTTCGCGGCGAATGGTTTCTACTTCGGGCAATTCAGGCATCGTGCTGCCCACTCTCATGGTTGGGGACGGTCACCGTTGACAGATAGTTGAGCGCGGCCTGCGCTGCGGCCTGTTCGGCGACCTTCTTTGATCGACCTTCGCCCTCACCGATGACGTTGCCGTCGATCGAAACGCGAGCAGAAAATCGTTTCTCGTGATCGGGACCTTCGGCCCCGAGTTCATAGATCGGCGCAGCGGAGAAACGCCGCGCTGTGAGTTCTTGAAGTTGCGACTTGAAATCGCCATCGCCGGGTTCCTGCGCCGCAGCAGCAATGGATGCTCCGAAGAGACCGAGGACCACATCTCGAGCGGCATCAATTCCGCCATCGACATACACAGCGCCGATGATGGCCTCCAAGGCATCGGACAGGATGGATGCTTTCGACCGACCGCCACTGGCATCTTCACCTTTGCCGAGGCGAACCGCCTCGCCCACGCCGAGGTCGCCGGCGATTTTGGCCAATGTTGGTTCGCTCACAACTGCTGACCGAACTTTGGCCAGGAGCCCTTCGGGCATCTCGGGGTGAGTGGTGAAGAGGTAATCAGTCACCACAACACCAAGAACAGCATCGCCAAGGAATTCAAGTCGTTCATTCGATGCTGTGTGGCCGGTCTCGTAACACCAGGACCGATGCGTGAGCGCGAGCGTTAAAGGCCCGGGATCGGAGAACCCGTAACCCAGACGTTCGACCAGCTCGGCAACTGCGTCGGTGCTCAGGACCTCAGCCCAGTTTCGCCATGACGTAATCGATGGCGTCGCGCACGGTCTTCAGATCGGCGAGATCTTCGTCCTCGATGCGGAATCCGACGCTGCGCTCGCCCAGTTCTTCTTCAAGGGCTTCGACCAACTCAATGAGCGCAAGGCTGTCGGCATCGAGGTCATCGGCGAAGGAATCACCCTCGTTAATGGCAGTGGGCTCGGTCTCGAGGATGTCGGCTAACCGGTCTCGGACCAGATTCAGGACGAACTCTCGGTCGATGGGGCCTTGTTCGACATGGGTCTCAGCGGGCACAACGGTCTCCTCGGACGAAAACGGAACGTCCGGATCGTACCGGAATCAAACTTTGCCCGCTTGTGAAAACCGCAGGTCGGAACCGCATCCGACCAGCACCACTTCAGGTCAGTCAGCGGGACGGACGGTGGCCGCAATATGGCCGACCACATTGGCGGTCACCATGTCGGCAGCAACACGAATGGCGTTCACCATCGCTCGGTCTGATGAGGAGCCGTGGCTAATGATGCACACACCATCAACTCCGAGAAGCATCGCTCCCCCGGTGTTCTCTGGGTCGAGAGAGTCATACAACGGAAGAAGTGACGGCCACAGAACTGCTGCAGCCGCGCGTGCTTCGTCAGAAGATTCGAATGCAGCAAGAAGCGAGTTGATGATCGACTTCAGCGAACCTTCAAGAGTCTTTAGTGCAACGTTTCCGGTGAAGCCATCGGTGACGACAACGTCTACATCGTCGGTCATGATGTCGCGACCTTCGACATTGCCGATGAATTGAGCGCCGGTTGCACCGATCCAAGAACCTTCGGCCAACAACTTGTGCGTCTCTTTGACGAGCGGATTGCCCTTCGTGGGCTCTTCGCCAATCGAGAGCAGACCAACACGTGGCGAAGCGATCCCGAACCGTTGTTTCGCGAACACCGCACCCATTTGCGCGAACTGAACAAGCCACTCAGCGCTGCACTCGGCATTCGCTCCGGCATCGAGTAACACCGTGGGAGTGTCGGCGCCAGGAACAGGAATCGGCGTTGCAATTGCAGGTCTTTGCACGCCTTTAATGCGCCCCATACGCAACAACGCGCTCGCCATTGTGGCGCCAGTATTTCCTGCACTCACCATCGCTGATGCTTTTCCATCGCGCACTGCTTCGGCAGCGCGAACAAGCGATGAATCTTTCATCTTGCGAACACTTGATCCGGCGTCGGCATCCATTTCGATGACTTCGGATGCTTCGATGACTTCTAAACCGCCTGTGTCGCCAAGCTCAGCAGCGCGTCCGACTAAGACAACGGGAATACCAAGTTCCTCGACAGCACGGCGCGCGCCGGCGACGATTGCACCGGGAGCGTTGTCGCCCCCCATGGCATCAACAGCGATGGGAAGCATGAAGACCCCTCGGGATCAGTCGACGTTGAGAGCCTGGCGGCCGTTGTACCAACCGCAGTTGCCACACACGACGTGCGGACGCTTTACGGCACCACAACGCGGGCAGGTGCTACGAGCCGGGGTGACGATGCGCCATGCTGAGGCACGACGACTGCGGCTCTTGGACTTCGAGGTCTTCTTCTTGGGTACGGCCATGGTCGTTCCTGATTCGGGGGGCGGCACACAGAGCCGCTCGCGGGACCGGGGGATGCCCCGGGCAGACGGAGGACTCTACTCGCCGGACTCGTCTGGCTCGAAGTCCAGATCTGCGAGGGCCGCCCAGCGGGGGTCCGAGACGGGCCCGGGCCCAGTGTCGTCCTCAGTTTCCTCCACCTCAATCACACTGCCGGTGGGGAACGTTTCAGGGGCTGGACCACGACATTCCTCGTCGCACAATGGCGCCAAGGGCAGGGCCAGGAGGACCGCGTCGCGCACCATTGGCTCCAAATTCACCATGTCATCAGCCATCGCATAGGTCTCGCCCTCAACCGGTCGAGGTTCAAAAATTTCACGCACTTTGGCCACAGAGCGACTTTGCACTGGCTGCAGGCAACGCCGGCACTCCCCTTCCCAAGGGGTCGTGATGGTGCCCGTGGCAACCAGGCCATTACTCAGCGACTCGAGTTCAAGATCGACATCGATCGACGCGCCTTCAGGAACTGAGGCCGACGAGATTGCCAGTCCCGAGAGCTCGACAGATTCCGTGAACTGACGACGAGTCCCTGGATTTCGACGGAGATCGGCGATGCCGACCACCAGCGGCCGAAAGGTCATCGACTACGAGTAATCCTGATCAAAGAAATTCGCGGCAGCGTCGCGGATCGTTTGAGTCGGATGATTCGATGACGGCGGCGGAGGAAGATCGGAATAACGGTCGTCGACGACGGTGAGGCGCGGACGTTCTTCGTACTCATCGTCGAAGGGAAGAGACCCTTCAGCCCACGAGTCAGCATCGGCATTGACGACGCCTTCTTCGTCGTACAGCGCGGGTGCACCGTCGAGTTGAGAAAGTTCGTCGTAGACCGAAGACGGCGCCGACGGCGCACTGAAGTCATCAGACATGACGCTGTCATCGTCGTAACCCACCGGAGGTCCTTCGACCCCATGTTCCGCTGCAGCTGCTGCCTCGGCGAGGAGATTGGTTCCCTGCAACTTGGCCCGACCAGCACCAACAAGTTTCTGAGTGCGTTCCAACACGATTTCGAAACTGGCAAGTTTCTGATCGCAGAAATCTTCGACCTCATGGCGAAGGCGCCGGGCATCGGCCTGAGCGGCATCGACGATGTCATAGGCCCTTTGTTCTGCGGCCTTTACTACCTCGGTACGTTGCACCATTCGCTCTGCTCGGGTGCGGGCTTGTTCAATGAGGTCATCGGCCTCGTGCCGAGTCCTAGCCAGGAATTCTTCACGCTCTTTGAGCAGCCAGCGCGCCGCACGAAGCTCTTCGGGAAGCGATTCGAGTGCTTCATCGACGAGCCTGAGTACTTCGTCTTTCGAGATCATTGACGATGCTGACAACGGAACATCGCGCGCGTTTTCAATCATGTCGCGCAGTGTCAGCAGCAGGTCTTCGGTTTCGGCCGGGTGATACTGCGCACCCACCGAGGGAGGCGTGAGATCGATCTCAATGTCGTGATCGTCGAATGTGGGATTGTCGTAGTGACTCACGATCGATACTTCTCCTGAAGTCGTTTGGCCACGGCGGGCGGCACCATGGCCGTCACGTCGCCACCGAAGCGGGTGATCTCTCGCAACAACTTGGACGCAAGGAACGAATTCCCCGAGGCCGATGGAATGAACAGTGTGTCCACTCCTGAAATTTTGTGATTCATCTGTGCCATCTGGAGTTCGCTCTCGAAATCCGAAACGGCACGGAGGCCCTTCACGATGAAATCAGCATCCATCTCTTTGGCAAGGTCAACAACAAGCGATGCGAACATCGTGACCTTCACATTGCCAAGAGGAGCAACAGATTCCTCGAGCATCTCGCGCCGTTCTTCAAGAGAGAACAGTGGCTCGCCCTTTTGCGGATTACGCATGGCGGCGACGATGACTTCGTCAAAGAGGCGCGACGCAGTCGCGATGATCTCAAGGTGACCGTTATGGATCGGGTCAAAAGATCCCGGGTAAAGCACTCGGGTCACGGAGACTCCGGACTGTCGGGGGGCAGTAGGACGCTTACGAGCGTACCCCCGTACCTCTTCTCCTTTTGTGCATCCCACCCTTTTGGAACTGCGATAGGACGCGCCGATTCGGTAACAACCACTCCTCCCGCAGCAATGACGCCAACAAAGCTGAGGACTTCTGACCAGAGGTCATCTTCGGCGGCGTAGGGCGGATCGATAAGAACGAGATCAAATCGCGAATGTTCGAAACCTGCAGAAGTGGAGGCCTGACGCAGCCAAGTCACCGCGTCTTGCGGCGCCACAATTGACTGGTCGACAAAACCGGTTGTCACAAGGTTGGTCGCGATCGCCTTCCGCGCATCACGTCCAGTATCAACAAACACGCAAGAGCCAGCACCTCTCGACAAGGCTTCGATCCCGAGAGCTCCTGAACCCGCATAGAGGTCGAGCACCTTTGCGCCATCGACCGCGCCAAGACTCACAAGTGAATTGAACATGGCCTCACGCACACGATCGAGCGTGGGACGGGTATCGCTCCCTTCCGGAGCGATCAATCGACGTCCTCCAGCTTCACCGGCCACAACCCTCATGACGGCGACCGTACCCTGTGATCATGGAAGCCGAACTCGGAATGACCTGCGTCGACTGCGGAGGCACCCTTCACCCCTTGTCCTACCCACCCGAAGAGGGTTGGGAGCCTGGCGATGTGGTGGCGTACCGATGCCCCGACTGCAATGAACGATTCGACATCGTTCTCGGCGATCCCCCCGACGACGACGATCGCTACTGACCTACGGTCGCGCAATGGGCATCGACGCTGACGTTCACAACCTTGTTGGTCGCTACTGCGACGCAGTACTGCGCGTTGACATTGCTGAATTCGCCAACGCGTGGACTGACGACGCTCGTTGGCTCATTCCCGGCGACGGAGTCATCGAAGGACGCGACGCCATCACCGCAACCTTCAAAAAGATCCGTCCCTCGTATCGACAATGCATACAAGAAGTTCTTAATGGCACCATTTCATACGTCGACGGCGACAACGCAAGCGCTCGCTGGCAGATCCGCGAACTTCAGTGGCGTGAAGATGGATCGGTGAGTGAACTCATCGGCGTCTACCACGACGTCATGGTCCGAGGCCTCGACGGCTCACTGCGATTTAGTGAGCGCGATTTCGAATTGATTTACAGCGGTCCGATTGATGGAAGCGGAAAACTGCGTTCGCCCCGCACGTTGTAATCAGTCGTCGTCAAGCGTTCAATCAAGAATTGCCACGAGGATGTCGGCGAGTTCTGCGGGACGAGCCACCATCGGCGAATGGTCGCCTGACATCTCGACCACATCGGCACCCATGCGTTTGGCCACCGCTCGCTGGCCATCGACAAGAAGAATCGGATCGTCTTTGCATACGACATAGGTCGCCGGCGTTGTGCGCCATGCTGCCTTTTCAACGACGACATTTCCGCCCGTATTTCCGGACCGAAGTTTGGTCGCCCATTGGGCGGCCTCTTCGGGATCAATGTCGGGGTAGAAAACCTGCGCCGCGAACTCCGGGTCGATGAACGGAAGTCCGTCGTCATCAACGCGCATGGTGGTGAGGAATTGCTCGCCGATCGTCATTGGACCGCCGCTGCCCAACTCGCCCGCGTCTGGGCCGAGTGCAGTGAGATACACCAACCGTTCCACCGATGAGTGATTACCAGCGACCGTGACTACTGCCCCACCGTAGGAATGACCAAGCAAAATGACGGGGCCATCGAGGCCATCAAGCACCGCAGTGACGGCGGCAGCGTCTTCGGTGAGATCAGTGAGCGGAAGATCTACGAGCGCGGTTTTCACCCCGCGAGCGTCGAGCTCTGTAACCAGAGTCTCGAAACACCAACTGCCGTGAAATGCCCCATGAGTAAGAACGATCGTTGTCATGGCCGCACATTAGGGCCGAACGCTCAACTTTTCATGAGGAAGTCGATGTCGTCTGCTTTCAGCAAGAGGTCAACCTCTTCGGCCAATAATTCGTGCTTGACGAGGTCGGGGTCAGCGTCGAGAAGTTCTATTGCGACCTCACGAGCGATGACCACCCATTCACGATCTCGACGGAGCGAGGCCAGCTTCAAGTCGTTCTGACCTTTCTGCCGCTCCCCCATGATCGTTCCTTCACCACGAAGGTCAAGATCGACTTCGGCAAGTTCAAAGCCATCGGTACTTCGAACCAACGCTTCGAGACGGGCCTCACCATCGGGAGTTTTTGATTCGCCAACGAGCCAACAAAAAGACTTTGCTGCACCTCGACCGACACGACCACGCAACTGATGCAGTTGGGCGATGCCAAATCGTGTGGCATCAAGAATGACCATGACCGTCGCGTTCGGAACATCGACACCGACTTCGATCACGGTTGTCGATACAAGGGCATCGAGTTCGCCGGCACGGAACTGAGTCATGACGAAATCTTTTTCATCGGACTTGAGTCGCCCGTGCAACAGACCCACACGTAATCCCGCAAGCTCGCCGTGGGTGAGTTCTTCGAAGGTTTCCTCCGCTGAGCGAACCTCAAGCTTTTCGCTCTCTTCGATCAGGGGACATACGACATAGACCTGTCGACCCGCGGCGATCTCGTCGCGAACTTGTTGCCATACCGCGAGTTCATCCATGTCACTTTGCGCCCACTTGGTCACAATCGGCGTTCGACCGGGAGGAAGTTCGTCGAGAACAGAAACATCGAGATCGCCGTAAACCGTCATAGCTGCAGTGCGCGGAATTGGTGTTGCGGTCATCACGAGCACGTCGGGCATGGCATCGCCAGCGCCCTTGTCGCGCAATGCAGCGCGTTGTTCAACACCAAAGCGATGCTGTTCATCGATCACCACAACGCCAAGCGACTTGAACTCGATACCTTCAGAGATCAACGAATGCGTGCCGATGACGATGTCGAGATTTCCCGCCGCCATATCTTCAAGAATCTTTCGACGATCAGGTGCCGATATTCGATTCGTAAGCAGTGCAACACGCAGCGAACGATCCATGCCCGCACCACCGAATAAATTGCCTTCGTCGGTATCGGGAACCGTGAAATCTTCCAGCAGTTGTTTGATGCCGAGATGATGCTGCTCGGCAAGAACTTCTGTGGGCGCCATCAGAGCGGCCTGATGCCCACCTTGCACGGCAACCAACATCGAGCTCACGGCAACCACGGTCTTTCCGGAACCAACATCACCCTGCAACAAGCGATGCATCGGGTGACCCTTGGCAAGATCTTCATTGATCTCGCTAATTGTTTTTGCTTGCGCTCCCGTCAGTTCATACGGAAGCACGTCGTGGAATCGCTTCACCAACGGACCACCGCCATCACCGACCACATGGGCAATGCCAACAGCCGTCCGTTCGAGTTCTCGTTTGCGACGAACAAGCTCGACCTGAACGCGCAACAACTCGTCGAATACCAGTCGCTTTCGGGCAGCAGCTGATTCCGCCATCGATTCGGGCATGTGGATGGCACGAAACGCTTCAGTCCGCGCAACGAGGTCGAGTCGGTCGAGCAATTCTTCGTCGAGCGGTTCGGCGAAATCACCCGCTCGGCGCAACGTCTCCTCACAGAACCTGGCGATATCCCAAGACGCAATCCCCGCTTTTTCAGACTGCCCATAGACAGGGAGAATTCGGCCGGTGCGATTGCCGATCAGGTCGACAACCGGGTTCGTCATCTTTCGCTTTCCGCCATAAAGCTCAAGCTTTCCGAAGAAGACGGCGTCGAGTCCCGGTTGCAATTGCTTCTCGCGAAATGGTTGTCCAAAGAACGTGACATCCATCGACGCGGTGCCGTCGGTAACGGTGACGATCACCATCGACTTGCCCTTGCCTGTGCGGCGCTGCGTCGACCGCTTCACGTTGACCAGAATTGCTGCCTCTTCGCCTACCTCAAGATCAGCGATCTTCGCTTCCTTGGTGCGATCGATGTAGCGGCGCGGGTAATGCATCAGCACGTCGAGTACCGAACGAATGCCCATCTTCCCAAGCGAAGCCGCTTTTGTCGCGCCAACACCTTTGAGTTCGCTTGCCGGCAAGTTGGCGAGCTGCGCCAGCCGACGACCCACGATCTCGCTCACTCGATACCGAAGAGATAGGGGTAAAGCGGCTGCCCGCCATGATGCACTTCGACCTCACAACCAGGACGGTTGTCGTGCACCCAAACTTCCAGATGCCGAGTAGCAGCCGGCGTTGCGCCTTCGCCTTCGATGATCGTCACAATTTCATGGTCGTCGCTCACCAGGTGCGAAAGCAGACTCGCAGCTGCATCGGCAAGGTCCGGGTTGATCGCGATGATTCCGTCGCGAGCAATACCCAGCCAGTCGCCTTCACTAATCGAACCGGCGTCACTACTTGAATCGCGCACGGCGCGGGTGAGTTCGCCGGCAACAACGTGAGCTGCCGCTTCGGTCATCGCATCGGCATTGGAAGAAGCGGTGCCTTCTGGGTCGTACGCCAGCAACGACGCAAAGCCTTCGGCTACCCCACGTGTGGGAACCACGCGCACGTTCTTCGTGGTCATCGCGTCAACCTGTTCGGCCACCGGGATGATGTTCTTGTTATTTGGCAACAAGACAACGTCGTTGGCCGGTGCGGCTTCAACCGCTTCAAGAAGTTGTGCAGTCGACGGGTTCATCGTTTGGCCACCGGTGACGATTACTTGCACACCGAGCGAATGGAAGATCCGGCGAATGCCATCGCCAACCGAAACAGCAACAACCGCGCAAGGAACGGGGTCGTGGGTTGTTGCCGGTTCAGGGTTCATGGGTTCGGCTTCACGCACCCAACGTTCTTCTTCAACTTCTTCAAGAAGATCAGTGACACGAATGGAACGCGGACGACCAATCTCGACGGCGGCGTCGATAGTGGCGCCAATGTCGTCGGTGTGAATGTGGCAATTCCAAATTCCGTCGCCACCTACAACAACGATTGAATCACCAAGGGTCGACCAGACATCTTTGAAACCGGGCACCGCTTCATCGGGCGCTTCAAGGAAGTACATGACTTCATAACGAAGACTGGCGAGTGATCCATCGTGAGAGCCGTCGCCGTGTGCAGCATCGAAGGCATCAAGAAATTCTGCCGACGCGCCAGCAGGGTCTTCGGCTGCTTCCGGAATCGGTCGACCACTCACAATGTTGAGGGCAACGTCGAACAACAGCATGAGGCCGGTGCCACCGGAATCGACAACACCTGCATCGGCTAAAACCTGCAACATCTCAGGTGTGCGCGCAAGTGCATCGGTGCCTGACGCGTGGGCGGCTTCAAGAACACCCACAAGATCCGCACCAGCATCGGCCGCAGCGCGACCACCTTCGGCAGCAACACGCACAACAGTAAGGATCGTTCCTTCGACTGGTTTCATCACCGCGCCATAGGCAGCAGTAGCAGCAGCATCGAGTGCAGTTGCGAAGGTTGCGCCGTCGATAACCGCAGCGGAACGGAACTCAGCCGACAGTCCGCGCAGGATCTGCGAAAGGATCACGCCCGAATTTCCGCGTGCCCCCATAAGTGAGCCATGTGAGATCGCCTGACATGTGGAATCAAGATCGGCTTCAGCGCCATCGAGCTCGGCAACCACCGACGCCAGCGTGAGCGCCATGTTCGTTCCGGTGTCACCATCGGGTACGGGATAGACATTGAGCCGGTTGATGGTCTCGCGATGGGCCGCCAAGGCGTCGGCGTAGCCCCGGAGAAGGATCCGGAGGTCATCGGCGGTCAGGCTGGAGGCGATAGACATCGGCCGAGAGACTACCGAGGCCTTTGCTCTTGGGCGCAGGACACAGAAATCGGGGCGATTCAGGCCGGTCAGACGCCGAATTGGGCCCTCGGGGGCTCGCTGCTACCATTCGCCGTTCGAATCTTCTGACGTCCCGGAGTGTGTTGTCATGGCAGCTGTATGCGAGGTGTGCGGAAAGCACCCATCGTTCGGTATGGCGGTAAGCCACTCCCATCGCCGCACGAAGCGCCGTTGGAATCCGAACATTCAGCGAGTTCGAGCCATCGTCAACGGTTCGACCAAGCGCGTCAATGTGTGCACGTCGTGCCTTAAGGCCGGCAAGGTCGTCAAGGCAGTTCGCTGACCGTGTCTGCCGGTCCTTTGCAGGGAGTCGTCAAGTCCTATGACCCGGTTTCGGGCGTGGGCACAATCATCTGCGACACGGATCTCAACGATTACGAGTTCACCCGTAGCGCCCTCGAGGGTTCGATTTTCCGTTCCTTACGCCAGGGCCAGCGAGTGGTCTTCGATCTCGACGGTGGGTCTCTCGCCACTCGTCTTCGCATGGGCTCAGAAGCCGATATGGGAACACCCGGATTCGAACCGGCCCACCCCGGCAATACGCAACACCCTCAAGGCGGCGGCGAGGGCTGAGTGCCACACGGCACACCTAGCGTTTCGACGACAGAGGGTGTCGTTGAATCCTCTACGCTTCGCTGATTCACCAGACGTTCACCCAGCGGCAATTGTCTGCGGGGGAAACATCCACACGTGCAACTCGCATTCGACAATGACGTCGGAGGAAACATGGCCGGTCAGACAACCAACCAAAAGCTGATCGACTGGGTCGAACAGTGGCGCGAAATTCTGCAACCCGATGATGTCTATTGGTGTGACGGTTCGGCCGAAGAGTACGAGCGCCTTTGCGCACAACTCGTCAAAGGTGGCACCTTCCGCACGCTGAACGAAGCGAAGCGCCCGAATAGTTACCTCGCACTCTCCGACCCCGGCGACGTTGCTCGCGTTGAAGACCGCACCTACATCTGCTCCGAGCGCGAAGTCGATGCAGGCCCCACGAACAACTGGCGTCCGCCGGCAGAAATGCGCGCCGAGATGACCAAGCTTTACGCCGGCGCCATGAAGGGCCGCACGATGTATGTCGTGCCGTTCTCTATGGGCCCGCTCGGTTCGCCGATCGCACACATTGGTGTGCAGCTCAGCGACTCGGCCTATGTCGCAGTGAACATGCGCATCATGACTCGTATGGGTCAGGGCGCACTCGACGTACTTGGTAATGGTGAATGGGTTCCGTGTGTGCATTCGGTTGGCATGCCGCTCGCTGCAGGTCAGGCCGATGTTGCGTGGCCGTGCGATGCCGAGAACAAGTACATCGTGCACTTCCCTGAGACCAGCGAGATCTGGTCCTACGGCTCGGGCTACGGCGGCAACGCACTGCTCGGCAAGAAGTGCTTCGCTCTGCGTATCGCTTCAACGATGGCTCGTGACAACGGTTGGATGGCCGAGCACATGCTCATCCTCGGCCTCACCTCGCCTGAAGGCGTGAAGAAGTACGTCGCTGCTGCGTTCCCGTCGGCGTGCGGCAAGACCAACATGGCCATGCTCATCCCCACTCTTCCGGGCTGGAAAGTCGAAACCGTTGGTGACGATATTTCCTGGATGAAGTTTGGTGCCGATGGCCGTCTCTACGCCATTAACCCCGAAGCAGGTTTCTTCGGTGTTGCTCCTGGCACCTCAGCCAAGTCGAACTTCAATGCGCTCGAATCAGTAAAGGGAAATTCGATCTTCACCAACTGCGCACTCACCGACGATGGCGACATCTGGTGGGAAGACCTTTCCGATGAAGCACCTGCGCATCTCATCGACTGGAAAGGCAATGACTGGACTCCAGCCTCGGACTCCCCCGCTGCTCACCCGAACGCTCGCTTCACCGCTCCGGCAGAACAGTGCCCATCGATCGCACCGGAATGGCAAGACCCCGCCGGTGTGCCGATCTCGGCAATCCTTTTCGGCGGCCGTCGTGCCACCAACGTTCCGCTTGTGACCGAATCATTCGACTGGCAGCACGGCGTGTTCCTGGGTTCGATCATGAGCTCGGAAAAGACCGCAGCGGCTGCTGGTGTCGTCGGCGAACTTCGTTTCGACCCCTTCGCCATGCTTCCGTTCTGTGGCTACAACATGGGCGACTACTTCAAGCATTGGCTTGAGATCGGCGAAGCTACCGACGTATCGAACCTCCCCAAGTTGTTCTGGGTGAACTGGTTCCGTAAGGGCGACGATGGTTCGTTCCTGTGGCCCGGCTTTGGCGAGAACTCCCGAGTTCTCAAGTGGATCGTCGAGCGCCTTGAAGGCACTGCCGGCGCCAACGACACCGCCATCGGCCGTGTTCCGAGCGCTTCAGACCTCGACCTTGCCGGCCTCGACATCGACGATGCGACGATCTCCACGTTGCTGTCGGTCAACAACGACGCATGGCGAGCTGAGATCCCCCAGATCGAAGCACATCTCGACACCTTCGGCTCCGAACTTCCGTCCGAATTGCGTGACGAACTTCGCGAACTCGAAAAGCGTCTCGGCTAGTTCCGATTCGCTACACGAACTGAACGAGGGCGGGGCTTCGGCCCCGTCCTCTTCGCGTCTGGCCACGACGAGTGGCGGCGGACCGTTCTGTCGGCAACGATCACAGTCACGCTTTTCGAGGGGGACTCGTGGACGTTGATCGTCGTCTGACACATGTTGAGTTGTTGTACGCGCCCGGCGAGCGCGCGCTGGCCATTCGAGTCTTTGAGTTACTGGGTTGCACAGTGTCCGATAGTGGTGGTCACTGGTTCACCGCATTTATCGACTCAAACCTTCGCGATTACGCCAACAATTCGTTCTATGCCTCTGAAGCGCCAGCCGAACAGCTTGTGATTGAAGCCTCACTTCCCAATTCTGTAGACGCTTGGGTCGAAATGATCCGCGCCACACCACAGAAGTCGCCTCACTTTGGCCTGCGTGTGGGAACGATTGAGGCACATCGAGAGATCATCGAACGCATCCTCAATGCATCGACAAACGATCCGGAACTGCGCGACCGCATTGAAGTACTCGGGGTGTTCCCGCACGACGCTCCCGATGCCATCGCCAACAACATGGATCAAGCATTCATCTGGACGAACGTGATTGCGTCAGGTCCACTTCGGCTTGGTCAAGTGATCGAAGTGCAATGGCACCTCAACCGAGAACCCGCCTGAAACTCAGCTGGCTGCGCCGACGATCATTGCGCGGATACCGAGGCCCATGATGAACAGCCCGCCCAATCCGTAAAGCAAGTACTTCTTATGCGACAGCTGATGGCGGTAGCTGTAGATGAGGCCAACAGCAATGATCGCAACGAAGCCATAGAACATGTGGAACTTCGGTGCCTTGAGGCCTTGACCGGCAACCATGCTGACACCGAGGCCAACCTGCACAAACACGCTGAGTTCAACAATCACGATGAACCACCACAGAGCGCGAGTGCGCAGTGATTCGATCCAATTCGCGGCTAACGCCCAACTACCGGCAAGGGCGTTGCCGATAATGACAAACCACGCAAACGACTCATGAATGTTGACAAGCATTCGATTCGACCCGAACTACTTCGCCGGGCCGACAGAGACGACAGGTTCATACGCCCACATCTCGGCACCCACGCCAACTGGTCGTTCTCC
The DNA here is from genome assembly GCA_903867185.1 of uncultured Candidatus Nemicrothrix sp. GTDB lineage: Bacteria > Actinomycetota > Acidimicrobiia > Acidimicrobiales > Acidimicrobilacustridaceae > Acidimicrobilacustris. The sequence goes on from CAIPQK010000171.1 coordinate 82,823, forward strand.
ACCAGCACCACCGGGATGTCCTCCTGGATGGCCACCGGGATGTCCACCTGCAGCAGGAGCGCCATCGGTTCCCCGATGACCGTCAGCGAATGCTGGAGAAGCAACCCACGCATTGAACGCGTCTTCGTCGCGCCAGCGGGTGATGACCAGCCATTGGTCACGGCCGTCGGTCGGCTTGAGAAGTTCAAATCCTTCAAACCCTTCAGCGCCATTGACTGCACCCGCACGGGCAGCGAATCGGTGAGCGAGTTCGTCACCGGCCTGAGCCGGGACGGTGATGGCATTGATACGGATAATCGACATGGCCTTTCATGGTTGCCGCCCCCAGCCGGTCGCGCCAGTCCAGCCCACCCGTAGACTCAGCCTGTGCTCAAGGCAAACGATCCCTGTTGGTGTGGCAGCGGCCAGAAATTCAAACGCTGCCACCGCGATGCCAAGCAACAACTACAACCGGGAACCATCAGCCCGTGGCGAACGGTTCCTGCAGAGATTCCGCGCCCCGAGTATGCCGACACCGGTCAGGTAACTCGGCGTCCCGAGGACCGAGTGAAGAGCCCAGAATTCATCGAGCGCATGCGTCGAGCCGGCAACGCCGCCGCGGAAGTACTCGCTATCGGTGCGGCGGCGATCGCGCCTGGCGTCACCACCGACGAGATCGATGCCGTTGTACATCAGGCCTACATCGATCGTGGCGGCTACCCGAGCACACTCAACTACCGCGGCTATCCAAAGTCGCTCTGCACCTCCGTAAATGAAGTCATCTGCCACGGCATCCCCGACGATCGCCAACTGCAAGACGGCGACATCGTCAACCTTGATGTCACCATCTGGCTCGATGGCGTGCACGGCGATACCAATGCCACCTTCGGCGTGGGCACCGTCGACGATGCGTCGAAGCGACTCATCGATGTCACACGACAGTGCCTCGACCGCGGCATTGAAGCCGTTGCCCCTGGCCGGCCCTTCTCCGACATTGGTCGCGCTATCGAAACGCACGCGGTCGCCAACGGGTACGAGGTTGTGCGCGCGTTTGTTGGCCACGGAATCGGCGAGCAGTTCCACACCGATCTGCAAATCCCTCACTATTACGAACCCCGCATGACCACGATCATGGAACCGGGGATGGTGTTCACGATTGAACCCATGATCTCCATGGGAACTGGCTTGCACAAAATTTGGGACGATGACTGGACCGCAGTGACCGCCGATGGAAGCCGCACCGCCCAGTTCGAGCACATGCTTGTGGTGACTGATACCGCCGTAGAAATTCTCACCGCTGCAAACTGATATGAAGTCGATCAACGTCACCCTCGAGTCGATGGCGGTGAACGGCGATGACCTACCATTGCTCTCTGCCGACTTAGTCGTCGTCCGCCGGTCCGAAACCGATCGACTCGATTGGGAATGCGTTGCCTTCACGCTCCTGATGGATCCTTTTCCGCAGGAACCCTGTTTTTTAGAAATGGTCGATGTCGTCGAAAGCCGAACCCTTTCGGGTCACGCACTCGTCGTTCGATCTGACCACAACCGCCACGTCTTTCGAGGCGGCGGCGAACTCAGCGGACTTACCGCCGAAGACGGACTGGAAAGCGAAACATGACAGCAAGCGCAACGACAGAAGAAGTCATTGTCACCGAGAATCTCACCAAGGTGTACCCCGGCGACATCTTGGCGGTCGACGGTCTCGACCTCAGCGTTCATCGCGGAGAGATCTTTGGTCTTCTCGGCCCGAATGGTGCCGGCAAGAGCACCACTGCAGGAATGCTCACCACACGCGTGTTGCCCACAAGTGGGCGGGCGATCGTCGGCGGTGTCGACGTCGTCGCCCATCCCGCCCAGGCCAAGCGTTTGATCGGTGTCGTTCCACAAACAAACACACTCGACCGAGCGCTCACGGTGTACGAAAACCTTTATTTTCACGGCCGCTTTTTCGGGATGTCATCGAAACAGTCCAAAGCCGAATCTCTGCGTCTTCTCGATCAGTTCCGTCTTTCTGAACGAGCTAAATCACCAGTCCTCGCTTTGTCTGGCGGAATGGCCCAGCGTTTGATGGTTGCCCGTGCTGTTATGCATCGCCCATCAATTCTGTTTCTCGACGAACCCACAGCGGGTCTCGATCCGCAGAGCCGCATTGCGTTGTGGGAAATCCTGAGCGAGTTGCATGGCGAAGGACAAACGATCCTGCTCACCACGCATTACATGGAAGAAGCCGACCAGCTCTGCCACCGCCTCGCCATCATTGACCACGGTCGCATGCTTGCCCTCGATACTCCAGAACGACTGAAGGCTTCGGTTGGCGCCGACACCATCGTCACGATCAGTACCGATACGCCTGACCGTGAAGCGTTCGCTGCCCGCCTCCGTTCTGCCATTCCCGGCGCCACTGGTGCCGCTCCAATCGAAACCGGCGTACGCCTCGAAGTGCAGGGATCTCATGGCGTGCTCCCTGCCGTCGTCGCTGTCGCCGACGAGGCCGGTATCGCCATCAGCGACCTTCGCCTCGACGAGCCCTCACTTGAAACTGTCTTCATCAATCTCACCGGTAAGGACCTGCGCGAATGACCACGATCGAAACTCCCCTTCTCATTCCGAATCGTTCGGCCCG
>CAIPQK010000172.1 GCA_903867185.1 uncultured Candidatus Nemicrothrix sp.
GAAGTCAGTTGCAGGATCAGAGCCACTACTTGGCATGTACTGCACTCCCGAGCGACACACCTGTGCCTGCACGACAGTCATCGGATGGTCGACGTCAGTCTTGACATTGACGGTGATGATCTGTCCGTCAAGCAGAGACGTCGAAGGTGCAACGGAGACGGTCCAAGGAGTCGAAAAGTTTTCGACGACAGCACCGGCCTTCCGCTCCTGCGGAAAGACCGTGACCGAGAGTGCCACGATCGCCAATGCGACCGAACAAATCGCGATCTTGCGTAAAGGACTGAACCTCACGAGAAGAACCCGGCGAGGTCAACGGCCGCGTTGGCAGATCCGCCAGAGTTATAAAGGCTGAGTCCGCCCAACGCCGGTGAGGTATAACCGAGATTGCTAATGCCGCAGAGCGAAACCGGAGTGTTCGCATAACCGGTCAGCGCGTTATAAATCCGTAGTCCGTTCTGAGCGTAGACCTGCATGGTTGCGGTAGCGATCTGTCCGCTCATCGTCAGGTTGTAGACCACTGACTTCACTCCGGAGGCAGGAACATTTGAACGACTAGCGACTCGGAATGACTGTGTCGCGCCAGATGCGATCTTCCCCGCCGTCACACCACCGGTGCCATCAGCTGTGTTCGCAGTACGGGTCGGAGTAAGCGGGAAGAATCGAGAACCACTCGCGGCCGCGCTGTAATAGCCAACAACATCGACGGTCACATTTGTGGAGCCGGCCGAATTAAAGATCGCTATTCCGCCGCCATTCGTGAGGCCCGTGCCCAGCGCAATGGTCACGAGATTCGTAGTGGACTTCCCTGAGGTGAAGTTCACTGATTTCACTGCGGGCTTGGTTCCACCCTTAGGGAAGACTGTGAGATAACCATCTACTGTCGCAGACGTGACGGTGACATTCAGTGCCACTGACGTCGCCTCGCTAGGAATTCCGAGAGCCGGCGTGGTGGTGCCGGCGATCTGCACATTACGGGTCGATGCGGCGGTGAGAGGCGTCGCGGGAGCAGTTGAGGTTTGCAGTGCACGCTTGTTCGTGACGGTGAAGTAACTCCCGGTATCTGGCTTGTAATAGCCAACGACATGGACCATCAACTGAGCCGTACTCGTTGCTGAGTTGTGGAGCACGATCTTTCCGGCATTGAGGCCAGTACCAAGCGGGACCACAACCTGATTACTCACAACCGCAGAAGCAGCGAAGTTCAAGTGTTCCGCACTCGGCTTTGAGACGCCTGCCGGATACACCGTGATCTTTCCTGCCGCCGTCGAACCTGACACGGTGACATTGAGAACCACAGCAGTCGCGCCTGCCGCCACGCCCTGAGCTGTGCCGAGGGAGACGGTCTTCGTGCCACCATTAGCGGCGATCGGTGAGGCCGGTGTTGTTGACGACGTGTTGAGTGCGACCGTCGGAGTAACTGCAGTGAATCTTGTGCCACCAGGGAGGAAGACCGCCGAGGCGGTTGAATCTCCGGACTCGTAGTCCGCAGAATTCTTGGCTTTCACCTTGAACGTATAGGGAGTCGAATTCGTAAGGCCGTTCACCGTGCAGCTAGTCGTGGCGGTTACGCACGTAAATGCGGTTGCCGTACCCGCTGCGTCGAACGCCTTTGCGGTGTAGCTCGAAATAGTGGCGGTCACTCCGCCAGTCGAACTTGGAGCGGTCCACGAAACAGTTGCGCCGCCGCTTGCCGGATTCGAAGCGGCAACCTTCACCGCAGTCGGAGCACCTGGAGGTGCAACCTGGCTGGCGTACTTCAAACGGTAGGAGACGAATTCGGTTGTATCGCTGGTCGCAACCTTCAGAACGAGTTTGCAGTCATCGGTAAACGCTGGTCCGCAATTGATCGTCGTTGAAGAACTGTTCTGGCGGGTGAACGTGTCTGAACCCTCACCAACAATAAACTTGATGGCCGCCGTCTTGAATGGAGCCGTCGTCTCAACGTCGACGGTATCGGCCGGCATCTTCCCCAACGGATGAAGTACGCATTTGCCGCCGAGTGTCGGGTTGAAATCTGAAGTGTTGTTGTACGTAACGTCAACAGATGCTGCTTGACCCTTGCAGAGACGAGCCGATACGGCAGTGACGGTGTTGGTCGTGGTGATGTTGACTGTCACCTGGTCCCCGTCGACTACCTGCTCAATCGGTTGGCCGAGACTGAGACCCGATGCGATCGTGTCGTACAGCGGATTGCTGTACTGGTCGAGTTGTCCATTCGGCCTACCCAAGGTTGCAGTCGCGGAAAAACTCGGAGAAGCCGTCTCGGCCCCTGCGTTCGTGATCGAGCCCGCTCCAACAGCGAGTACACCGCTGGCGAGAAGTACCAGAAAGGCCAGCAGGATTGCGGGAACTCGGCGGGACAAAGGAGACGACGTCATTGGTTCAACCTCGAAAGACCGACATCCCACGGCTGAGATGTACGGCTTCATCCTTCAGGGCCGTCCTTATTTCCCTGTGGCCACAATCTGAATGCCAGCCAAATTCAAGGTGAATTATCCGACCCGGTGTGCCATCCGGCTCAGCCCGCCATCCCGGTTCAGCGGAACGTGACCGGGAACGCCTGGAATCCAAATCCGTTCGGATACTGGAGCTTCAGCACGATTTGGCAAGGGTTCGATGGGCCGCACGTGATCGTGACGTCTTTGCCCGACTGAGTTTTGAATGTGGTCGTGCCCGTGCCGACACGGAACTCAACGTCGAGGCCTTTGTCAGGAGTCGGGTTTTCGAGGTTCACGACTGCATCGGTGCCAGGAGCAAGCGGATCGATAATGCAGTTTCCGCCAAACGTCGGTCGGAACGCGCCCTCCGTTGAAATCCCAACATCACCGCGACAAAGACGAGCATCGATGCCGTACATCTGAGATCCCGCGTTGGGCTCGGCACGAACCTTGACGACATCGCCAGATCGGACCCCACTGTTGCCGCTGACCGTGGCGGTCAGAGGCATCGACGGAGTTGTGTAGGGCTTCGGTGGAATCGTATTCGCGGACGACTGAAACGACGTCGTGGTGGTGCCCGATCCGTCGGCCTTTGCGGTTGTCGTTGATGAGCCGTTCACCGTTGCATTCGTTGACGTCGACGAATCGTCACGCGACAACAAGACGACAAGAAGCACGATGACAGCCACGATTCCAAGCGCACTTGAAATCACGAGCCGGCGGTTGATCTTCACGAAAGAACCTTTCGAATGCTCACGTCATGCGAAGGAGGGAGAACCTAGCCGACGGGCTCAGGCTCGCGATCTTCAGTTGGTGGGGTCGGAGGAGTCCGAGGAGTTGCAGTCGCTGCCGCCACGAGACGATCGATCTTGGCCTGACGGCGACGGCGGTAGAGCACAACCAGACCAACGACGACGATGATCGAAAGCAATTGCCCGAAGGGAATGGCGATTGTCGATCCACTGCCGGATGCAGAGGCGATTGATTGGAGATCGGCAATACCCGGATCGTCCTTCGGCGTGAAGATGACCTTTGCGGTAATCGGACCTGTCGGCCAGACATCAGTAACAGTGAAACTCTGCTCAAGACTGTTGCCCGGCATCGTCACTGGAACTTCGGGAAGATCGACGGACTTCGACCCGGCGATGCCGGAGAGTTCGAGTCGTACGGTTCCAGCTAAACGTGTGTTGCCAGTATTGACGAAGGTGTAGTTCACCTTCACCGAACCTGGAGCGATCGGATTGAGCGAACCAGAATACGACGCAGAAACGCTTTTGATCGCTGCGCTTGGAACGATGTCGCCATTTACTCGAACGTTGAGACGAGTACCCACTCGCTTTTCGACGAGGACCTGCGCGCCATCGGCATTCGTCGTAGGAGTTGCAACTGATGCAACGATGCCACCGGGGTGATCGCCGGGCAGAGCGTCTTTCGGCACCGCGATGGAGACATTGACCGCCGTGACGGAACTGGGAGCGATAGTCACGGTGTTGGAACTGAGAATCGTCCATGCCGCCACATCGGTCGGCCCTTCGTTGGACGGTCGGAGATCGTAGGAACCTTCAGAAGTAATCAACGCATCGGCTGCGTAGACCTTCAATTGAATCGGTTCGGCGCCGTAATTCCAGACCTGAATCGTGTCGGTAATCGAGGTACCGGGATCGACGGTGTAAGAGAGATCGGGCCGATTTCCCGGCTGGTCGGGAGAACCGCCAGCCGGAGTGATCGACCAAGACTGCGTCGCTTGCGCACCAGCGCGGCCACTCGCCGAGATCAGACCAACAAACGCGATCGCAACAAGCAACATCGCAATCAGTAGTTGGTGTCGATTCCGCCGATGTCCGCCAAGGAGTGCGGTGGTTCGCATAGCGCTTTATGCCTTCCGTTTCGTTGTAGAACTGCCGAAGCGGGACGGAGCCTAAGCCCCGTCCCGCTCGACAAACTGCTAGAGGTTGATCAGGCTCAGAGAGCGGTGATCGTAAGGGTGCCCGTGTAGGTGCCCGGGGCCTGGCTGGTGGGGACCGAAAGCTTCAGCGTGCCACCGAGGACAGCCTCACCAAGGTTGGCATTGACTGCCGACGAGGAGAAGGTGCGGGAGGTGCTGAGGCCAGCGTTACCGCTGCCACCGCGAGGTGCAACAACAGAACCCATAACCGGAGCTGTATCTGAGGTGTTGGAGGTCCTCGTCGGGGTCACACCGAGGTTTGCGCCCGTGAAGGAGTTCCCACCCGAGGTGAAGTTGCCCGAGACGATTGAGATCGACCACTGCGTTGCAGTGCTACGAGTGTCACGGACCGTGATGGCGCTAAGTGAACCAGTTGACTCCCAGAAACGAGCGGTGGTGTCAAGCACGGCAGTGCCGAGGTTGATCGCACCAGTGGCAGCCGTGGTGAGTGCCAGCGAGCCGTTCGGCACGACGACGGTGAACGAGTCACCGACGACCGCAGCGGTCGGGGTCACGTTGATGGCATTCGACGCAACGGTGAAATTGCCTTCGCCGTACTGTGCAGCGACGGTGACCGTGTACTGCGTGCCATTGGTGAGGCCCGAAAGCGTGTAGGTCACGCCGGTGGAACCGGTAAGCACTGTGGTAACTGAGCCGCCAGCTGGGGTGTAGCTCACCTGGTAGTTCGTCACGCCAGGGGTTGACGGAGCCGTCCAGCTAAGGGAGATCGCGCCACCTGCAGGAACACCGCTAAGCGAAGCGGCACCCGACGGGGTAGGTGTGCCAGTTGCAGCAGAAGTATCAGCCGAAACGAACGCACCAATGGTGTTCGCCTTCACTGAGAAGCTGTACTCAGCGAAGTTCGTCAGACCGGTGATCGTCTTCGACGTAGTGGTCGAAGTCGTGGTCTGTGCCGAACCACCAGCTGGAGTGTAGGTGACGGTGTACGACGAAACAGGAGCGTTTCCGGTGTTGGTCGGAGCGGTCCAGTTCAGCGTGGCCTGACCAGCACCGACAGCAACACCGAGACCGGCGGGGGCGTCGGGAGTGCCGGCGTAGGTAACGGCAAAGCTCTTGTACTTGTTGGTGTAAGCGGGGGTGCTGACCTTGACCCAGAGTTCACAAGGATTGGTCGCATTGCAAGTGATGGTGGCCGTCTGGCCGTTCTGACGGGTGAAGGTGTTCGTGCCCGTACCAACAGCGAAGGACGCTGTGGCATAGGTGGGAGTTGCACCCGGCTGGCCGTCGGCGGCGACAAAGTCGTTGTTCGTTGAACCAGCGAACGGTGCATTGATGCACTTTCCGCCCTGCGACGGGTTGAAGTCCGAATCCTGGGAGATGTTCGCGCCCGACTTGCAGAGACGAACTTCGATGGCGCTGATGTTGTTGGTCCCGACACGGTCAGCCCGGATCGAGATGGTCTGACCAGCAACGAGACCGTTGGTGGCCTGATCGGTGAACGCCGGGGTAGACGCAACCGCGGTAACGGTGGCGATGTCGGCGGTCAAGGTGTCGGCCGAAGCGGCCGTTGCGTTGATGACGGGCAACACAAACCCAGTTGCGACAAGTGCGCCAGCTGCGGTGACCGCAGCGATCCGGCGAGCTCGTCGCGTGATTGCTTCAAACACGATTGCTCCTTGGGAGATTAGGTACTGCAGCGGAAGGAAACTCAGACTTCGACGTAGGCACCCGGGACTTCATTGGGCACCACGAGAGACAGCAGATGCGAACAACACAGGTCGGTGTTACTCACCCGACCTTGAGGGCGAAGCGAGCGGGTCGGGTGGGTCACAATGACCCACCCGACCGTGCGACTCGATCAGATAGTCCACTTACGGCAGGTTGCAGCAGCGAGGTTGTCGTTGCCACCAGCACTTGACGGGAGTGCGGCGAAGCCAGCGCTAAGGATGGTGCCTTCAAGGTCACCATTGCACAGCGGCGAGCGGTAGCCAGATCCTGATGCAACATTGTCGAAGCCGACGACTGCACGAGCAGCAGCAAGGCTGGTCGCACCGATGCGGGTATCAAGAACGTTGAAGACGAATCGGATACCAGGGAACGTGTTCGATGTCGTCACAGGTGAGACGAATGATCCACGGGTCTTGGCGTAGGCCTCATCGACCACGAAGCCACCCGGATCCGAAGCATTTCCGGACACGTAGGTAAGACCAGGGGTGTTCAGCTGCCATGCGCCGTCGCCGGTGTTCCAAGCGACGACATTTGCGTTCTTCACCTTGGTGTCGCCTGAGCCGGTAAGGGCGTAGGCCGAACGGTTAAGACCGCCCATACGAGCCTTCACACCACTACCGGTACGACCGCGCTTGTCGATCGTGGGGTTCGTTGAGTTTGCAGCCTGGTAGGACCACACACCACCGGAGTAGGGCATGATCGCCTTGTTGTAGTCAGCCTTGTCAACAAGGTTGGCGGTGTTTTCTTCGATGATTTTGATTGCCGGGCAGGCACCAGCACCGACCGTGGCGTTAGACGGGAGAACCGTCGACTTTGAGACACCAGAGCTGTCGGCGCCAAGAATCTCGTCGTAGAAGAAGTCACGAGTTCCGGACGTTGACGGGGGCATGTAGCGCTGGATTGGGCCAGCGGTGCCGCCAACCTCGGACCAGTCGGTGTAGGTGCACTGGTAAATGCCACGGACCTGAGCGGCCGTGAGCGAAGCCGGTGCGTTCTGTGAGGTGGTGGCCCAGGAAACAGCGTCAAGGGCGTAGGCGTAGTACTCGCCGGTTCCCGCATTCGGGGAGGTGGCGCTGTACGAGGACGAACGACCGATGTCGACGCATGCCTTGTAGTTACCCACGTTTCCGGCGTAGGAGTTGAGCAGGGTACGACCTGCACCGGAGCCAGCCGGAGCGACCTGTGCGTTGACGGTCACGGTGCCAGGGGCGGTGGGCGAGAAGGTCACGCCACCGTCGCAGAAATCGTCGGCAGGGACGACAACGTTGCTGGTGATGTAGGCATCAACATTGGTGTAGTTGACATTCGTGGTGGTTGTTCCAGCCAAGATCGCACGCATGACGCCCTGAGTGGTGTCAGAACCGACTGCGGTGATCTGGAGTGGGGTTTGTGCTGTGATAGCTGCCCCGGCCTGGGGAACAAGTGCCCCAAAGGTGGCAACCGAAGCGATGATTGCCGAGCCGGCGATCAAGCCTCGCTTAAGAAGTGAGCTTTTCACTTGAGGGTATTCCTTTCGTGGATGAATTGGTCCTCTTGCATGGCGACGCAAGAGTGACCAAGCGTCAGCCGTCATCTTGAATGGTCAAGATGAACCCCCAAACCGTTTCCGCCAAACTCAAGGTAAAGGTTTGACAAACGTCGCGTTCAGCCGTTTCGGCGACGTGAGCGCACTATTCCGGCACCGATCGGAACGATCATGATGGCCAGAAGCGCAAGGAGTGCCAGCGTGCTCGTGGTGGGAATAGACGAGCCGGTGTACGCAACCGGGACGGCCTTGCGCCAGTCGGTACTTCCGCCTCCAGAAGCCTTTACCGATCCCGCTTTTACTGCTCCGCCGGAAGTTCCACCTGCGGTCGCGCCATCGGCTGACGCCGATCCGCCGGCAGCGGGGCCGCCGCCACTTCCAATCGACGTCACCCCGGCCAGAGGATCAGTGGGAGCTCCCCCGCCGTCACCTACCGAACCCGAGAAACGCGGATTGGCACAGTTGCCGGCACTCAACTGTTCGGCCGGCTGGCCGGTCAGACGAGCGATTGAGTTCGCGATTTCTTGGGAAAGGTTTGGCGGCAGCGGCGAGTAACCGATTCGGGCCATATTCACCTGGCCGTCACACGCGATGTAACGCAACCACGTGGCCATCGTTTCGGTCACACCGGGATTCGAATACGGGCCCTTACACGTCGGACGATCACCAGTTGCTGTGCACTGGGTAACGACGTACGAATAGGCCGAGATTGGATAGGCGAGCGGATTGCCTGAGTTGTAAACGCCTGAAAGTTCCTGGCTGAGATCTGGTCGAAGTGCGGCACCTTCGAGAGCAGCAGAAATATTTTCGGCGTAAGGAAGGATCCACTGCCCAGCGGCATTTTCGATCCACGCGGCGGGGACGTCGTAGGTCTTGGCGTAGCCAAACTCGTCGTAGCCGATGCTCCAAAGTCCTTGGCCACTACCGATGAACTGCGCGATCTGATCAGAACCCTGAAACGCTTGAGATTTAGGGACGAAAGTAGGTGAACTATCAAGCTGAATGATGCGCACTGAGGTGGGGAAACCGTTCTTCGCCGCCCATGGATTGAAAATGTCAGACGCGACGTTTTGCACGAAGTCATAGAACAGACCAGTCGTACCCGACTGGCCCCCGCGATACACGACGTTGATCGCGTGATCGGGGAGAACAAGTCCCTTGTTGTCAGCGCTGATCGCTGGATCATTCCAGTTCTTGATATCACCGGTAAAAATTCGCGCAACGGTGCGGCGCGATAAATGCAAGTAGTCAATGTCGCGACCGGCCGAATCCTGCACGTGATACATGATCGCTACAGCGCCTGCGACATCGGGAATGTATTGGTAGCCACGGCTGTCACCCGCCGTCGGCGATGCAAGCGCGGAGAACTCTGCCTCGGTGCCCGCGAAATCGGCAAGAGACTGACCAAACGACGTAAGGCCAGCGGGAGAACCCGTCGGCAAGTAATTGACCTGAAGGCCTTGTGTTTGCGCGTCGGCAACCCACTGCTGCATGGCGAGGGCGACGTACGACGAACCCTGACCGTTGACACGAGCACCGGCAGCTCCAGCTGGCGAAGCTGCGACGAAGGCGACGCCAACGATTGCAGCGATGGCAACGACCGCTCGGAAGAAACGTCGAATTGCGAAGCGAGGCATCAGCCGAACCGTCCTTGGACGTAGTCAAGTGTGCGGGAGTCTTTGGGGGTCGAGAAGATGAAATCGGTTTCGCCATGTTCGACAACAAAACCGGGCTTGTTTTCCTCGGCCAAGAAGAACGCGCAGTAATCGGACACACGCTGGGCTTGCTGCATGTTATGCGTCACGATGACAACAGTGACGATGTCGCGCAGTTCGTCAATCGTCTCTTCGACTCGACGAGTTGAGGTGGGATCAAGTGCGGAACATGGTTCATCCATAAGAAGAACGTTTGGGTGAACCGCAAGTGAGCGAGCAATACAAAGACGTTGCTGCTGACCACCCGAAAGCGCACCGCCTGGGCTATCGAGACGATCACGCACCTCTTTCCAGAGGCCAGCACGAATGAGGGACTGCTCAACGAGCATGTCTTTGTCATCGCACTTGAGACGAGCAAGTTTGAGACCGGCAAGAACGTTCTCTCGAATAGACATCGCGGGGAACGGGTTCGGCTTCTGGAATA
>CAIPQK010000173.1 GCA_903867185.1 uncultured Candidatus Nemicrothrix sp.
GAAAGAGACGCAAATGAGAACATGGCAACGAGTAGGCGCCGTGCTGGCCGTCACGTTCTTGGGGGTTGGCCTCATGGCCTGTTCATCGACTGGTTCGTCATCGACGAAAGGTTCCAAAGTGATTGCACACTCACCTCCATCGCGTGATTCGGTCACGGTGCCAACGGTTGTTCCTGCTGCGGGCGGTCGAGGCCAAGCGTTTATTGCTGCTGCCAGCGGCGACCTTGCCGCGGCGGGTTACGAACAGTCGGAGTTCTATATAAGTGGAACCGCAACCGCCTATCAGTCGGCCGAAGCCTTGACTGCTGATGGAAATTGGAACGTTGAACCAGCGACCACTGCTGCGTACAAGACCCGTGCCATCGTTCGCCGCCCAACTGACCCAGCCAAGTTCAACGGCAACGTGATCGTTGAATGGTTAAACGTTTCTGGTGGTCTCGATGCCGCGCCGGACTGGACCTACACCCACGTTGAACTCATTCGCGAGGGTTACGCGTGGGTTGGACTTTCCGCTCAGGTGGTTGGCATCGATGGAGGACCATCAATGGGCCTCGTTGCCGGTTACACGCTTAAAGCCGCTGATCCCGAACGCTACGGATCGCTTGTGCATCCTGGCGATCAGTACTCCTATGACATGTACACACAAACCGGCGCAGCTGCTTGGTTTGCGAACGACGTGCTGCTCGGCGGCCTGAAGCCTGAGCGGGTCATTTCCATTGGTGAGTCACAATCTGCATTCCGACTCACGACGTATGTCAACGCCGTCGGGCCGAAGACTGACATTTGGGATGGCTATCTCATCCACAGCCGCGGCAACGCGGGTGCGGCGCTGAATGTTGATGTGAAGATGCCCGCCGATCAACTCATCCGAACCGATCTCAAGGTTCCCGTTCTGCAGTTCCTTTCCGAAACCGACCTGCTGGGCAAGGGACTCAACTTCATCGGGGCTCGCCAGACCGATACCGAAATGATTCGATCCTGGGAAGTTGCGGGCACCGCGCATGCCGATGCCTACAACTTGGGCATTGGTGACACGGACAACGGTGACGGTGCCGGAGACGCAGCCTTATTCCAAGCAATGCTCACCCCGCCGGCTTCTCTCTACGGTGGATTGTTGTCGTGTTCGATACCCATCAACGCGGGGCCTCACACGTACGTTTTGCGATCCGCTTTGAATTCGCTCGACCACTGGATTCGTACTGGTGAAGCTCCCGAATCGCGCCCATTGCTGGATGTCAGTAGCGGCGCATTTGCACTTGATGCGAAGGGCAATGCCACAGGCGGTATCCGAACACCGCAGGCCGATGTGCCGGTCGCAACGTTGTCCGGTCTCGGTCAAAGCGGGTCTGCGTTCTGCGGACTCTTCGGCACCACAGTCACCCCTCCGCCAGCAGCATTCGCGTCCTGGGCGCTTCCCAACGGTCGACCGGCCTTCGATACTGCGTGGATCGCAGCACTTGATGATGCGGTAGCGAAGGGCAACGTTCTTGAGGCCGATGCGGCGCATCTGCGCACCGTCGTCAAGAACGCCAAACTGCCGTCTTGAGCACCACCATCCTTCGAGACGGTCTGTTCTTTGGTGAAGGCCCCCGGTGGCACGAGGGTCGACTTTGGTATTCGGACTTCTACGACCACGCCGTCCACGCCGTTGATCTCAACGGCGTGGACGAGCGCATTGTTGAGGTCGAGTCACAGCCATCTGGCCTCGGGTGGTTGCCCAACGGAGATCTACTTATTACGTCAATGCTCGATCGCAAGCTCATGTGTTGGGATGGCTCGTCGCTGACCGTGCACGCTGATCTCGGCGATCACTTCACCTGGCACGCCAATGATCTTCTCGTTGATCAACAAGGTCGCGCGTACATCGGCAACTTCGGTTTCGATTACGAAGTGTTTCTCGATGAGCAGGGGATCGAAGGCTTGTTCGCCGATCCCGATTCGCTCACGACTGTGATGTGTCGCGTTGATGCTGATGGAACGATCAACGTTGCGTCCGATGGTTTGATCTTTCCGAACGGCATGGTCATCACGCCCGACGGCAAGACAATGATCGTGGCCGAAACGCTTGCGCTCCGCCTCACTGCGTTCGACGTTGATGCCAATGGTTCACTGTCGAACCGACGCGTGTGGGCCGATCTCTCCGCGCACATGGCCGCGCCCGACGGGATTTGTCTCGATGCTGAAGGAGCGGTCTGGATCGCGAACGCACTTGCACCTCGACTCATGCGCATCGGTGAAGGTGGCGTTGTCCTCGATGACGTCGAGACAACGATGAACACCTACGCGTGCATGCTTGGCGGGCCGGAAGGCAAACACCTCTTTGCGATGACCGCGCCCACTTCCGACTCACGTCACGCGCCGCTCGCACGCAA
>CAIPQK010000174.1 GCA_903867185.1 uncultured Candidatus Nemicrothrix sp.
AATGGAAGACGAAGTGCCGCGGCGTACAGGCCCCATTGCAACATGCCTTCGTCGTACTCCACGACCTCGGGAATCGTGCCGTTCTGGCGAGCAGCGCGGAAGTGCGGTTCAAGGGCGATTGAATCGAGCGATACAAAGCCGTACACGAGACGTTTGACCTTGCCAGCCGCACACAGCAGACCAACATCGGCTCCACCGTAAGAAACGATGGTGAGATCTTTGAGGCTGGAACGAAGCAGTGCTCGTACCAACGACATCGGCTTGCGACGGGAACCCCATCCACCAATACCGATTGTCATTCCATCAGAAAGCGTTGCGACCGCTTCATCTTCGGTCATGCGCTTGTCGGTCATTTACTTCTTTCCCTTCTCGGACTTCGTTGCTCCACTCGAGCCTGCCGACTTTCCTTCAGCGACAAAGTCGTCGCGCAATTCGTCGGCCACGCCAGAGAGATTTAATTCGAACGTGAAGCCCTGCTCGAATCGATAGGACTTCTTGACATCCCAAAGATCGATGCCATTGAGACTTTCCTTCGCCGCACGAATCACCGTGGGCGACTTCGCCGCGATATTGCCCGCGATTTCTCGAGCCGCTGCAAGCAGTTCATCTCGCGGAACAACACGAGCGACCGAACCCCACGCATGAAGTTGCTGTGCGGTTGCGTTGGCCGATGTGTAAACCATCTCGCGCATCTTGTGTTGCGGAACGAGTCGAGACAGGTGGGTAGCTGCGCCGAGCGCGCCACGGTCTACTTCGGGAAGTCCGAAGAACGCATCGTCGGAAGCGATGATGACGTCGGCATTTCCAACGAGACCAATACCGCCACCGACACAGAACCCGGCCACCGCAGCGATCACGGGGACTTCGCACTCGTACACCGCAGCGAAGGCGTGATAGCAGCCCTTGTTGGCGCCGATGAGGGCATCGAATCCCTCGGTGTTCTGCATTTCCTTGATGTCGACCCCGGCATTGAATCCTCGGCCCTCAGACCGGAGAATGACCGCTCGAACGGAGCGATCGGCCCCGAGTCGGCGAATCTCATCGCCAAGTTGGAACCATTCCGCCACGGTGAGGGCGTTGACTGGCGGACAGTTCTGCACAACCTCGGCAATGCCGTCTGTTCCGATGCTCACTTCGATACCCATAGGGATTCGACGCTAGCCGGTGACCTCACAATCAGTCAGATGGAGGAAGCCATCTGAGAAGCCTCGTGGGCCTCGTTGTAGGGTTCGCTTATGGCGCTAGAGATCGACCTCACTGGACGCTCTGTCCTTATTACTGGCGGAACCAAAGGCGTGGGCCGAGGCATTGCCCAGCGGTTCTCTGACGCTGGTGCGACGGTGATCGTTTGCGCCCGCCGAGAAGCAGAAAATCCCCTGCCCGCTGACTGGCATTTCATCCCCGCTGATCTCCGAGATGGCGAGGCCGCCTACGCCGCCGTCGATGCCGCCTTTGCGATCGCCGGTCGCCTCGATTGCGTCGTGAACAACGCTGGGGGCTCGCCTCCGGCCGATACCGCAGATGCGCCCCCGAAGTTCACCCAGCGAATCGTCGAGCTCAATCTGCTCGCCCCCTATTACGTGGCACAACGCTCCCATCACCACATGGTGAACCAGGTCGACGGCGGTTCGATCATCAACATCGGAAGCGTCGTTGCCAATCGCCCCTCACCCACGACTGCAGCGTATGGAGCAGCAAAGGCTGGCCTGCTACAACTCTCCACCACGCTGGCGATGGAATGGGCACCCAACATCCGTGTCAACACCATCACTGTCGGTTTAATTCTCACCGAACAAGCTGCGTTGTTCTACGGCGAAGGCGCAGTGCGCGAACGCATCGAATCAGAAATCCCCATGGGACGGTTTGCGATGCCCTCCGACGTTGGCGATGTCGCTGTGTGGCTCGCGAGTGATCTGGCCGGATATGTCACAGGTGCAGAAATCGCTGCGCATGGCGGTGGCGAACGTCCGCCCTTCCTCGGCGCCGACTGAGCCAATGACCGAACAACCGCTTCAGGACACTGCGCAGGTTCGAACGTGGCTTGAAGCACATCTTGGCGGCACCGTCACTTCGATCTGGCGCCAGCCGCGCTGGCGTCCCGTGTGGTTTGCCGAACTCGAACGCGACGGTGACACGCAGTCGCTTGTGGTTCGCGGTGATCGCACCGATATGCCGCTGATCTTCCCGTTACGACATGAAATGACATTGCAGGCGATGTTGCACGAGCGTGATATCCCGACACCGGCCGTACACGGCTGGATCGATGAGCCCATGGCCTATGTCATGGATCGCGTCGGCGGTCAGCAACATTTCGACAACACCAGCGATGCCGATCGGGCCTCGGCAGTCGATGACTATCTGCAGATACTTGCTCGCACGCACGCGCTCGACGTTGAACCGTTCGCCGCAGCCGGCATCATGCGGGCCGATACCCCCGAACATTCAGGCCTACTTGGACTCCGCCGCTACGAAGCGGTGTATCGCTCCACCAAGAACGGCCCTGATCCATTTATGGAGTTCTGTTTGGGCTGGTTGCATCGCAATCCCCCGCAGTCAAAGGGCCGTGAATCGGTCATCTGCTGGGATTCGGGACAATTTCACAATGCCAACGGAAAGATTGTTGCCGTTCTCGATCTCGAAATCGGACACATCGGAGACCCGATGATGGACCTCGCCGCCTGGCGCATGCGCGACACCATCGTTGGTTACGGAGACTTCCCCACGCTCTACGCGCGCTACGAGGAACTTTCAGGAACCGAAGTCGACATCGATGCACTGATGCGCCACCACTTTGCCTTCACACTCACGAACCAACTCGCGCTTGG
>CAIPQK010000175.1 GCA_903867185.1 uncultured Candidatus Nemicrothrix sp.
GCGATCGACTCGAAATTTTAGTTTCGACACAAGTACCCGTCGCCGCTCAACGCCAAATAGCGCGGTCTCTGCAGATGGACCTTTCCGATGTTCGTGTCGTAGTCCCCAACGTCGGTGGTGGATTCGGAGGGAAAGCTGCCGGCGGCGTTTGTGAGCACGTCGTCGTCGCTGCCGCGGCTCGACTACTTGGTCGACCCGTGAGTTTTATTGAGGATCGCAATGCCAACCTCAGTTCGATGCAAGGTCGTGGTGTTCGAAATCACGTGAAGTTGCATGCCACTTCTGATGGACGATTACTAGCCATCGAAGCCGATATCACAGCTGATGCCGGGGCGTACCCAAACGTTGGCGCAGTGGAACCGGGAAAGACGCGAATGATGGTGTGCGGCCCCTACGGGATCGCTGCTGCCAACATCACGGCCCAATCAGTCGTCACGAACCTTCCACCTGTCGGCGCCTACCGAGGACCTGGTCGTTCAGAAGCCGCGGTGATGCTCGAACGAACACTTGACGTTCTCGCCGATGCTCTTCGCATTGACCCTATTGAGATTAGAAAACGGAACCTTCTCACTGCCGACGCATTCCCCTACCTAGCTCCCACCGGGCTCGAATACGACTCGGGGAACTACCCCGAGTTGCTCGATCTCCTTGTGACAGAAAGCGGCTACCACGACCTACGCCGCGAACAACTCGAACGTCGCATCACAAGCAGCCAACACTTGGGAATCGGCGTTTCAATCGTTATCGATTCAACAGCCTGGTTCTCGCGCACTGAAGGTGCCTCGATCCGCATCAACGAAGATGGAAATATCGTTGTTCTGACCGGTTCGGCGTCTGCTGGTCAGCAACACGGCAACCTCTACCGATCAATCATTCAACGAGTTCTCCCCCTCGCAAACGACCAGATTCATATCGTTGAGGGAGACACCGACCAGTGGTCGCAGAGCGATGGAACGATGGGATCACGAACGGCTCAGCTTGCTGGTACCGCAGTTCTTCGATCTGTCGAACGATTACACGACTCGCTTCGAGAAGCAGCCGCCAAACAGTTCGAAGCTGCCATCGAAGACATCGTCTTCTACGCCGGGGGCTCCATTGGCGTACGCGGAGTCCCTTCCCGTTCGTTGACATTCGCTCAACTCGTCACTTTTTCAGAGGAACCAATCGAGGCGAACTGCATCTACGAACAAACCGGGGCAAGTTATCCAGCTGCCGCACACCTGTCGGTGGTTGAGATTGATGGAGCGACAGGGAAAGTCGTCCCGATACGCCATGTCGCTGTCACCGATTGTGGCGTTGTCCTTGATCCGGAATCCGCGCGCTCACAAGTCATTGGAGCGACGGCCCAAGGAATCTCGCAGGCGCTTTATGAAGAGTTCGTCTTCGACGAGGACGGGAATCCATTAACGAACTCCTTTGCTGACTACGCGGTGCCCAGCGCGGCGGAAATCCCCGCCATCGAAACGCATTTCATTGAGACCCCCAGCCCGCGCAATCCCCTAGGGGCAAAAGGCGTTGGCGAAATCGGAATGATCGCTGCTCCGGTCGCTGTACTGAACGCAGTCATCGATGCCGTGAGGCACCTCGGCGTTCAGCATCTAGATATGCCCTGCACCCCACAAAAGATCTGGGCTGCAATTAATCAAATCGAAAACTGATTTTTTTATGTTGAGGTCGGTAATCGCGCAGACCCGTCAAATGTCCCAAGGTGTCAGATCGATGCCGAGTTCCTGAAGGCGACCAATCAACTTCTCCGGACTCATCGACTGGCTCGGCCAGTGATAATCCCAACCTCGTGTGCCCACTGCGGGTTCCACGTAGGCGTGCACCTGGTCCATCGTGAAATAGATACCGCGTCGACCGATCTGCCGTTCATAGCGTTCTCCGTGTTCGCGGTCGAGCACAAAGTTGGTGTGGTCGCACATCGACTTCATGTCGTCATGCACCCAGTCCCACACTTGAGCCGCTACGTGCACGAGCGGTTCAATCGGCTCGTACCGAGTGACTTCGAATTCCCGTGACCAGAACGTGATCGGTTCGAGACAACACGCGCAATACGACTCCAGCCTCACCTCTTTACCGGCGAAGTGAGGCATCTTCGAAACAGCAACCGCTTCGTGGGCGCATCCAATGAAGGAATGGAACGAGTCGTCGACATAGAGCGCGACCTGGCTCGGGAATGCCGAGTACGGAGGGATCTTGATGATGTCGCAATTCGGTGAGTCTTGATCGACGACAACAACGATGCCTGTTTGTAATTCCTTATATGCCTGCACGATGTCGCGTCGCGACAGGCCCGTGCCTTCATAGACATCTCGCAGATTGGGGCCGCGTCGCTGTTCCGCCCAGAAGTCGAACACAAAGGCTCGTACCTGCAATGCCCTCTCCGACCACTCCATCGAATTCGGTACGTACTGGGCCATAGAGGCCTCCTGTATGTCTTGCCTGTAGTAGGCGTCGCCAGACGGAACGGTAGTCGCGGACCCCCGTCACGTGCCGAGAAAAGTGTGCCGCAAGGAGAAGGCGGTGGAATGATTCGTCCTCGAGATGATCGTCTCTGACTACCAAAAGACCGAAGGCAAACAAGTGCTTATTTCTGCATGCCCCCTGAAACTGAAATCTCATCGC
>CAIPQK010000176.1 GCA_903867185.1 uncultured Candidatus Nemicrothrix sp.
CGAATGGACGAACAAGTTGAAACGATGCGCCGCGTGTGGGCAGGCGAGCCGCCGTTCCATGGCGCTGATCCCGTGGGACCGCCCCCCGTTCAGGCCGGTGGCCCTCCCTTCATTGCCGGAGCCATGGGCCCCAAGGCGCTGGCCCGTGCTGCCAAATGGGCCATTGGCGTCGACGACGGATCGACGGTCTTCGGGATCGATCCCGCCGCAACCGAGGCCGCATTCACACGTATCCGCGAGGCCTGGTCAGCTGAGGGGCGCTCCGACGCTCCTCATATTTCGGCCAGTCTTTGGTATGCCCTAGGCAACAACGCACAAGAACGTCTCTACGACTACGGCTACTCGTACATGAAAATCTTTGGCGAAGAGGTCGGGACAATGATGGCGGGGATGCTCACCACCTCGACCGCGGAATCGCTTCGTCAATCAGTGTCAACGCTTGAATCGCTAGGTTGCGATGAATTGTTTCTCGTACCAACGACAACAGACGTGACAGAACTCAATCGCACTCGCGAAGCACTCGGAATCTGAGAGGGACTACGACATGACAGAGATGACGTTCCGCAACCTTGGTGACAGCGGTCTCAGGGTTTCAAAAATTGGTATCGGCTGCAACAACTTCGGCATGCGAATCGATGCTGTAGCGACCGAGCGAGTCGTGGGCGCCGCCCTCGATCACGGAATCACTCTTTTCGATACCTCAGATTCCTACGGCGATTCCGAAATCTTCCTCGGTGCCGCTCTCGGATCTCGGCGCGACGAAGCAATCATCGCCACGAAATTCGGAAGTGACCTTCGCGGGGCGAATGGACCCGATTGGGGTTCTCGTGGTTCTCGCCGCTACATCCGCAAAGCGGTCGAGCGCTCTCTCACGCGCCTCAAGACCGATTACATCGACCTCTACCAAATACACATGCCTGACCCGACAACCCCAATCGAAGAGACCCTTTCTGCACTCACCGAAATAGTCAACGAAGGGAAGGTTCGCTACATCGGCAACTCGAACTTCTCCGGATGGCAGATTGCCGATGCGGAATGGATCGCTCGCACAAATGGAACTGTTCGATTCATCAGTGCACAGAACCATTACAACCTCATCGAGCGAGCCGCTGAAACCGACGTGCTTCCAGCGTGTGAGCGATTTGGACTCGGACAATTGCCGTACTTCCCACTTGCCAGTGGACTTCTCACCGGCAAGTACCAACGAGGAGTAGCTGCGCCAGCCGACGGACGCATCGCGGCGTGGCATATGGACGCAATGTTGTCCGATGCAAACTTCGACAAGGTTGAAGCAATCGCTGCATTCGCAAACGACCGCGGTCTCAGCCTCTTACAGATAGCACTCGGCGGTCTTGCCTCACGACCTGCAATCGCATCTGTCATCGCCGGGGCAACGAGTCCAGAACAGGTCGCAGCCAACGTCGAAGCCGGACTGTGGACCCCGACCGAAGACGATCGTGCTGCTCTCGACCTTGCTCTGAACTAACCGTTCAAGAGAGCGGGCCGACGTCGGTAAGTTCAACGACGTTTCCGCTCGGGTCGAGAACGAATGCTGCTCGCACAGGAATACCGAAGTCAGAACGCTCTGCCGGTTCCGACAGGAACGAAACATCGTTGCTCTTCAACAGACCAATGGTTTCCTCCCATCGGTCTTTCTCAATGTGTAACGCAAAATGCGGGAAGCCCGGACCAGGGATCGGCATCGTTGCATTCTCCAAGAAGTGAAGCTGCAGTGAACCAACTCGAAGCCACATTCCTGGGACCCCGAAATCTGGTCGAGGCAGTTCCTCGAATCCAAACACGTCGCAATAGAACGCTCGCGCTGCGCCGAGATCGGTGCACACGATCGCAATATGCGAATAGCCGCTGACGATCTGTTTCGGGGTTGCCATCAGAAAACGATTCCATTCCGTCGGAGTTCTTCGATTGACTCGGCTCGGCCTAACTCGGTGAGTATTTCGTCGGTCTGCTGACCGAGGGTCGGCGAGACTGTCTGCAACATGGCAGGTGTGCCTAGGAACTGCGCAGGGTGTCGAGGCTGACGAATCCTTCCGGCAACAGGATGATCAAATTCTTCGAACAGACCGATCGCAACCGCGTGAGGGTCGTTCGGGAGATCTTGCGGCGCTACGACGAGAGCAAATGGAACGTTTGACGCTTCCATTCGCTCGGAAATCTCGGCGCACGTGAACTGACCAGCGACTTCATGACACTTGGACATGATCTCTCCGCTGATTTCTGGATGCTTTCTGCGTTCACCAATCGTGGCGACTCTCGGATCATTGTGGCCGTCGACACCCAGCGCTTCGCACATGCCGTGAAAATCAGCATCGGAAGTTGGAGTCGCTATACCGAATCCGTCACGGAATCGGAAGGGCTTCGACCCTTGGACGAAACTTGAATTCATCGAGCCGTCGGAGTCCAGCATCATTTCGTTTCCAGCCGCATCGGCCCACAGGAATGACACCACCGAGTCGGCCATCGAAAGTTCCACGTGTTGGCCGCCCATCCCCCGCTCACGAGCAAACAACGCGGCGGTAATTGCCTGCACCGCATACATCGCGGTGATTTTGTCGGCCGCTGTTTGTCGCAGAAAAACCGGTGTTCCGTCTTCTGGGTCTGCCTGGTTCGTTCCGAGTCCGGCGTAGGCCTGAATCACGGTGTCGTAGGCGCCACGGTGCGCGTAGGGGCCGGTCTGCCCAAAGCCTGACAATGAGATGTAAACGAGGTCGTCGCGACCCGCCGACAAGTCCTCCCAACCAATACCGAGACGATCAGCGACACCAGGACGCATGTTTTGAATCACAACATCGGAGCGAGCAGCGAGTTCACGAACAATCTCGAGACCTTCCGGTGTTGCCATATCGAGGGCAATAGATCGCTTACCGCGATTGCATGCTTGAAAAAGAGCCGAGACACCATTGACCGCAACACCGACCCAACGGGCAAGGTCGCCAAGCCCGGGCCGTTCAACCTTGATGACGTCGGCTCCCTGATCGGCGAGCAACGCCGCCGGGTACGGACCAGTCAGAGCGGTTGAAATATCAAGAATTCGAATTCCCTGAAGTGCACCAGCCATCGTTCCCCCCGGAAATCATTGTTAGCCGACTCGACGGTATCGCCATACTGCGAGCGGTATGAAGACTGCCATGAAGATCGCTGACCAAATCAGCGTGAGGACGACCCAGTGGACGGTGTTGGCGCCAGGACCACCTTGCATGAGGGCGCGTGTGGCGTTCACCGTGATGCTCACCGGTTGGTGTTCGGCAAACCATCGCAGCCATGGGGGCATCGACGAAGCTGGAACAAACGCAGTCGAAGCAAACGTCAACGGGAACAGGATTGGAAAGGCCATCAATTGTGCGGTCTCACTATTTGACGCCGAAAGACCGATGTAGGCGAAGATCCAAGAGAAGGAGAAGGCGAAAAGAATCAGAAGCGCAAAGGCGACGAGATACAGGCCAAATGATGTTCCGATCCTGAAACCAACAGCGAAGCCAACCAGCGTGATCAGAATCATCACGAAGACATTCCGGACCGAATCAGCAGTTGTTCGACCGAAGAGCACTGCACTCCGAGCCATAGGCAGTGAGCGGAATCGCTCGATGAGTCCCTTTTGTAAATCCTCGGCCAACCCCACACTGGTACTGACCGAACCAAAAAGAACAGTCTGAACAAAAATACCTGCCATGAGAAAGTTCACATAACTCATGCCGGGAGTGGCAATCGCACCGCCAAAAACGAAGCGGAAAAGCAGAACGAACATAATTGGCTGGACGCTCGAGAAGAAGAGTTGATCTGGGATGCGCAGATACGCAACGAGATTTCGTTCTGTGACAACCAAACTGTCGCTTATCGACCGACGCAGCTTCGAACGCTTCATCGGAGTCGCCGCTTGAGGGAGGACGGAGGTCGTCATGATTGTGCTTCCTCGAGTTCAGTACGGCGTCCGGTGAGACTAAGAAATACATCGTCGAGGCTTGGCTCGCGCAGCGTCATCGACGACGGAGCCATTCCAGCGTCATCGAGCACGCGCAGTGCGGCCATTACCTGAGACGGACCCGAATCGATCGGAAGCTCAAGCATTGACCCATCGATCACTGGCGGTGCTGGCCAAGAACCCACAAAGAGTTTCAACGCAGAATTCGCCGAGGCTGGATCGGGGAACCCAAGATCAAGAACCGTTTCGCCGAGAGTGGATTTCAACTTCGCTGGCGTTCCTTCGGCGATTACCGCTCCACGGTCAACAACCACGATGTTGTCGGCAAGCCGATCTGCCTCTTCGAGATATTGCGTTGTGAGCAGAACCGTTGTGCCACTAGCGACGAGATCTTCCACGATCTGCCACACAGAGTTGCGACTGTTTGGGTCGAGGCCTGTTGTTGGTTCGTCGAGAAAAAGTACCGGCGGCCGAACAACAAGCGCAGCAGCGATGTCGAGACGTCGTCGCATGCCACCTGAGTAGGTTTTCGCTGGGCGCTGAGCAGCCTCGGTGAGTCCAAAATGTTCAAGCAGCTCATCGGCGACCCGATTCGCGTCTTTTCTCGAGAGCTGAAAGAGCTGTCCGACCATTCGAAGGTTTTCGCGACCGGTCAGATTTTCATCGACAGCTGCGTACTGGCCAGCAAGACCAATACTGGCTCGGACCTTGTTTGCATCCTTGACAACATCAAGTCCGTTCACCCGCGCCCAGCCTTGATCGGGAACCAGAGTCGTGGTGAGAACGCGCACAGTTGTGGTCTTGCCCGCTCCGTTCGGGCCAAGCAGCCCCAACACGGTTCCCTGCTCAACAGAAAAACTGACGCCGTTAAGAGCTCGCACGTCACTTCCAAAGGTCTTCGTCAGGCCCTCGGCCTCTATCGCAGCAGTCATTTGTTCATCACGGAAACTGAGGTTACCGGCCTGT
Organism: uncultured Candidatus Nemicrothrix sp.; assembly: GCA_903867185.1. Taxonomy (GTDB): domain Bacteria; phylum Actinomycetota; class Acidimicrobiia; order Acidimicrobiales; family Acidimicrobilacustridaceae; genus Acidimicrobilacustris. The sequence goes on from CAIPQK010000176.1 coordinate 4,907, forward strand.
CAGCGCTCGCCCGACAGATCGAGAGAAGAATTCAACCAAACGTGATCTCTCTGCGAGCCATCTTCCAACCGTCTTCGGTTCGCACGAGGTAGTCGTGATAATGCCCAACCAGCGTGACCTTTGGAGCAGTGTTGGTCTCGACGTAATAGACCCAATACGAGTCGGCGACCGCTTCGTCGTCGTTCGTAAACTCGACTGCGGTAGACGCAACGATATGGCGAGAATTACTGCCGGGACCAACGCCGCCTTCTGCCCGACGGGCGAGGCTTCCCTCGAGAATGTCAGCGCGGCCATGGCGGGGCGCGTTCGGCATGAGCCACTCTGCATCGACAGTGAACAGGTCTGCATACTGCTCACACGAACCGAGTCCGTCGGCATACTGCGCTAACCGCACGATCACATTGCGAACTGCCCATTCATCTGCTGCTTGCTCCCCTGGCGAACGACTCGATCCCATGATTCCTCCGTAGTGACGTGCCCAGATCATCGCACCTCCGGACGTTCAATGGCACGCCATCTCTCGGACTCTGACGTGCGAGGATGGGCGCATGGAGATCTCAATCGGAATCACCCCAGGTCCAGATGCTGTGCGCCTCGCTCAACTCGCCGAGAACCTTGGCTATCGGCGAGCGTGGCTCTACGACTCCGCCGCCCTTTATGAAGACATCTGGATCAACATCGCAAATATCCTCAATGCCACCACGAATCTTGATGTTGGAACTGCCGTCCTTGTTCCCAACCTCCGTCATGTCATGACGACCGCATCGGCGATCGCCACCATTGAACGCATGGCGCCCGGGCGACTCATGTGTGGTTTCGGTACCGGATTTACAGCACGAATGGTCCTTGGGAAAAAAGCGCTTTCGTGGGCTTCGACGCGCGCTTACATCGAGGCCCTTCATGCACTCCTCCAAGGCGACGTCGCTGAGGTCGACGGGGCGAAGATCCAGATGATCCATCGACCATCACTCACTGCGCAGCGTCCAATTGATGTTCCGCTTCTTCTCTCCGCCATGGGACCCAAAGGTCTCGACATCACCGCCGAGATGATCGCCAATGGCACCTGCACCGGTTTGATCGGTGTGGCGCCCCTCGAAGGCGCATGGGGCCATCAGGTACTCATGGTCTCTGGTTCGGTTCTTGACGAAGGCGAGTTGGCCAGTTCTCCGCGAGCAAAGGCTGCCATCGGGCCTTGGTACGTCGTTGGTTACCACGGTTTCTGGGAAGCATTTCCCGAAGGTGTCGCCACGATGCCCGGTGGCGCTGAGTGGCTAGCGGATGTTGAATCTGCCCGACCGGAAGGCGAACGCCACCTCACGGTTCACGAAGGGCACGTCACCGAGGTGGTTGGCAGAGATCTCACAGTCCTTGAACTCGCAACCGAAGAAACTCTGGCGGGCGTTGGATGGACAGGGAACACTTCGACAATTCATGAGAAGTTGTCTCATGCGTCGAACGCTGGTGTGAAAGAAATCCTGTACACGCCAGCCGGCCCCGATGTTGATCGAGAAATGCGAGCATTTGCGAAAGCTGCTCTCGGGTAAATGTCAGCAAGACCGCACGATCGAGATTCATTAACAAAGGCTGGTTGGACCACTCTCTTTGGCGTCGTCCCGGACCACGGCCTCCATCGTCGCTCCAGCGATGTTTTTCGAGTGATCGTCGGAGTACTCCTCTTCGCGCTCGGAACCGTAGGTGCCCTTTCCTATTCACATCTTGAGCGATCAATTCACAACGTCGTTGAAGCACTTCCGGATCCGGTACTGGCACTCGCGAAAATCGCAAACGGCGGCGGAGTCACCGCTGCAATCCTTGTGGTCTACGTCATCGCCCTCTCCTCGCGCCGACTTCGATTCATCACCGGCATTTCACTCGCGCTCATCGGTGGATGGCTCGTCACTCTTGGTCTGCAACATCTGATCGACGCCCCAGCCGTCATTGATGCTGCCGCCAAAAACCTCTCCCACTACCCGCAATATCCGCCAGTCCGCCTCACGGTGCTCTCCACCGTTTTTTTCGTCGCCGGTCCCGAACTCACTCGTCCCTCGCGACGCCTCATGTCGATCCTTCTCACGGTGGTCGCGATAAGTGCCGTGGCCCAGACATCTGGTTTCCCTGCGGGAGTCTTCGGTGCGATTGCTCTCGGATGGACACTGGCCGCAGTCATTCACCTTGCCCTTGGTTCACCCGACGGCGCCCCTGACCCATCTGAAGTCGCTAATGACCTTGCATCGATTGGAATTGATACGACCGATCTTGTCGTGGGTGATGTGCAGACATGGGGAGAAAAGGCCTACAAGGGCACCGACCAGAACGGATCGAGCCTTCTCGTCGCTGTCATCGGTCGAGACGCCACTGACGCCCAGTTACTCACGAAGATGGGACGCTTCCTTTGGTACAAGGATTCAGGCCCGATCCTGAGTTTCAGTCGCCAGCAACAAATCGAACATCGCGCTTTTGCTCTACTTCTTGCTGAACGTGCGGGAGTTCGGGTGCCCCATGTGCTTACTGCAACCACCATCGGATCGCGCGGCGATGCAACTCTCGTGATGCGAGCGAATGCAGGCACTTCCCTCGATGAGTTGCCATCCGACCAACTAACCGATTCCTTTCTCGACGATGCATGGACGCAACTAGCGAAGCTCCATGCAGCGGGCATCACGCATGGGAGCATCTCAGGTAAGAGTTTTCAATTGACGAACGAGGGAGCCGCCATTCGCGACCTCGCCACTGCAAACACGACACCCGATGCTGACGCCTTCTGCATCGATCGCGTCGCCCTCTTAACGTCAGTAGCTGATACCGCTGATCAACAGCGTGCAATCGCCTCAGCACAACGATCGTTGGGTAACGAAGGCCTCGCTGCACTTCTCCCCTATCTCCAAACGACTGCGCTCTCACGAGTCAATCGCAAATCAGCGAGCGGTTTAAAGAAAACTTGCTCGGAGCTTCGTACCGCGGTCAGTGCTGCGACCAACGTCGAAGCTCCCAAACTCGAGGAACTGCGACGTGTCGCTCCTAGTTCGATCCTCATCGCTGGTTTCACGATATTTGGCATGTATTTGTTGATTGGTCAGTTCGCGAACGTGCAGTGGTCAGCGATGTTTAATGACGCCCAATGGGTCTGGGTACCTGTTGTCTTCGCACTCGCATGGGTTCCTATTGGTGGCATCGCTCTCTCACTTCTCGGTTCCGTGAGTAAATCGCTGCCATTGCGTCCAGTCCTCATGCTTGAAATCGGCACAAAGTTCACGGGGCTTGCCGGGGGTGGAGTAACGACCTTTGCGCTACTCGTTCGCTTCTTCCAGAAGCAAGGACTCAAATCTGCGGTAGCGGTGACCTCAAGCCTGCTGAACTCGGTGGCGTCTGGGTTCACCGAAATTGTGTTTCTACTCGTTGCACTGATCTTTGGGGCGAGTTCATTTTCGTTGAGCAAAGGCGGGTCAGGCGGGGCAAGCGGACTTTCCGGGAAGATTCTCCTCGCTGCACTTGTTCTAGCGCTTCTCGTAGCGCTCGTCTTTACGATTCCTAAGATTCGCCATCGGATTAGCCACTTCCTCATCCCGCAGATCCGCGCCGCTCGGTCGAACCTTGCGGCGGTTATGAAAAATCCGCGTAAGGGGCTGCAGATGCTCGCTGGCAATGCAATCGCGCAGGTGTTCTATGCACTTGTACTCTGGGCCGCTCTGCACGTGTACGGCCAGTCGCTTGGCCTCATGCAACTCATCGTGATCAATACCTTTGCGTCGATTATTGGCGGCTTGGCTCCGGTCCCGGGTGGAATTGGTGTCATCGAAGCAGGCCTTATTGGCGGATTCACTGCTGCTGGGATTCCCGATCAACAGGCAATTGCGGCGACGTTCACTGCTCGAATGTTCACCGCATACCTGCCTCCGATCTGGGGCTGGCTCTCAATCAATTGGCTCCGTCACCGCGACTTCGTTTAGTCAGAAGATGAATCTGGGGCTTCGAAGTGGGTTCGGAGCATGTCTTCAATTCGACCTAAACGCTCATCAGTGCTTGGGCCTCCATCGCCAGCAGCTACCGAGGGTGCACCTAATTCAGCAGTGGAGTTTCGACGAGCTTGCGCCTGATCCATGAAACTTGACGCGATCTGGGCAGTGATCACCGCTGCAGTCGTAAGTCCCACAACCATGATTGCGACTGCAGCGACTCGGCCAGCGTTGGTGACTGGGTAGTAGTCGCCATATCCAACCGTAAAGACGGTGACACAACCCCACCAGACGGCGATGCCGATTGATGTGATGTTTGCCTGAGAGCTGTGACGCTCAAATCCCCACACGATCACCATCAGGTTCAACAAAAGTACGACGGAGACGAAGAGGAAATGGGCGATATTTCCCTTCTTAAACATCGCCTTGAGGAGCCGGATGCTGAAGATCAATCGGATAGCCGGAAGTAGGACCGCTAAGACGCCCACGGGGTGATGGAAGAAATAATGCAGCTTCTTGCGTGCGAGAACCGTCCGGACAGTCATGTCGATTGCATAAATAACTGACACGAGGATTCGACCGGCGTACCAGAAAAAGGGGTGACGCTCGTCATGGATGCCGCCGAGAGGAACCACGGTTAACCAGATAGTGAAGAGCGCCAGCAGATCGAGTGGAAGTGTCGTGCGATTGATCCATCGATCGAGTCGAGGGTTATTTTCCTCCGACTGGGCGAGGTCGAGACTCACGTCCTTTTCTGGGATCTGAGATCCTGCTTCAGCGCTCACTTTCGCAGTCTCTCAGACAGCGTGTTCTTCACGCACTTTCGATTCTCTCGGCCTCGGACTTCCACCGCGCCTGATCGACTTTGCCGTTGGCAGCACGACCGATCGACTCAACCAATGAGACGTGCCTCGGAATCTTGTACGCAGCCAAACTGGTCCGAAGTTGCCCGATCAGGGCATCAACATCGACCGTCGCTCCGGGCTCTACTTCGACAAATGCGAAGACTTGCTGTCCGAAACGTTCATGCGGAGCGCCAACCACCACCGCATCGTGAACGCCCACGAGAAGTTTGAGCGCCTCTTCAACCTCTTCCGGGAAGACCTTTTCGCCGCCAGTATTGATGCAGCCTGATCCACGGCCCAGCAGCATCACGGTTCCGTCATCGTTCACTATGGCGAAATCTCCGGGTGTGGTCCAGCGACGGCCCCCAATTTCCCGGAACGTCTTTGCTGACTTCTCGGGATCATTGAAATAGCCGATTGGAGCCCGCCCAGCGACGGCAACCAGTCCGGTTTCGCCGGAACCGGGAGCAACCGAGGTTCCGTCTTCGCGGATGACCTGGGCATCTGGTCCCAATTTGAAGCCAGCAGTTTTCGCCGTCCCTCTCGCAGAGGAAATCGAACGAGCCAGACCCACGGCCTCAGAAGAACCCAGCGTGTCGACGCAAAGAAGGTCTGGAGCGTGCGTAATCAAACCATCCTTCACCGGAGCCGACCACATCACACCAGACGACAGGATCACTTTGAGTGAAGAGATATCCCAACGTTGAGGCTGCGCGTCAAGAGCGTCGAGAAGCGGCTTAGCGAACGCATCACCGACAATCGAGAGATCAGTGACGCGATGAGTTTCTACAGTGTCGAGTAGCTCTTGCGGATCAAATTTGGTGTGCTCACACAGAACGACAGCGCCACCCGAGTCCAAGACGGCAAACGCCGAGAACGCCGCGGTTCCATGCATGAGCGGAGCAGCGGGAATCACACGTGCTCTCGAGGACCCAGCGGAAGCAAGTCCCTCAGCAATGGCTTCTAGTCCCCCCTCTTCCGGATACTTAATCGTGGCGCTTCGGTTGAGGACGCAAAACAGGTCGTCCTGACGCCACATGACGCCTTTCGGCTGCCCGGTAGTTCCGCCCGTATAAAGAAGAAAGAGATCATCACCACTTCGTTGAGGCGCATCGGCCGGAAGCATCGCACCTGACGTTGCCACTCGCTCATACGGCACGGCCCAATCGGGGCACTCCCCCACGCCGTCATCGACCCAGAGCCACAATTTCACCGCAGGCACTCGAGCGCGTACTTCATTCGTCGAGTCTGTGAACGAACCATGAAACATCACGGCTTCTACGCCTGCATCGAGCCACAGGTAAGCGAGTTCATCGGCGACGTACCGATAATTCGTATTCACGGGGACCATCGCTGCCTTATATGTGCCAAACAGGGACTCGAGGTACTCCATAGAGTTCATGAGGTACTGCGCGACTCGCGACTGGTGGGTCAGACCAGCATCAATGAGTCGCTGTGCAATGGCCTCGGCGCGGGCGTCGAACTCGCCCCAGGTACGAACGGATGAGCCTCGCAACAGAGCCGGAGCATCGGGCTGCACCGATGCAATCGTTTCCCACACATCAGCAAAATTCCATGCGGTCATGTGAATGTTTCCGACTTTCGAGGGACGCAGTGGCGAAGGATGCGCAGATGGTAGGTCCTCATCTGCGGACTGAGCAGAAAAGGCGGCCGCACTAGTCTTTCTGTATGGCTGAACGCATTACCGACGAGGGCATCGACCGCTTGCGATCTCGCATCGGAATTGCCCGATCCCACAGCGCTCCGCCTCATTATCGGTCCCCGAAC
>CAIPQK010000177.1 GCA_903867185.1 uncultured Candidatus Nemicrothrix sp.
ACCTGCCAGTTGCACATGCGCAAGTTTCACGATGGCGAGACCGTCACCATCGAACCGTGGCGTGCTGCTGCGTTCCCGGTGTTGAAGGACCTCATGGTCGATCGCAGTGCGTTCGACGCCATCATCGAGTCCGGCGGTTTCATCACCGCCGACACCGGTGGCCCTCGCGATGCAAATGAGATCCTCATCCCGAAGATCGCGGCCGACTCCGCTATGGACGCTGCTGCATGCATCGGCTGTGGTGCATGTGTTGCAGCCTGCCCGAATGGTGCAGCTCAGCTGTTCACGTCAGCCAAGCTCGCTCACCTCAATCTGCTACCACAAGGTCAAGCAGAGCGTTGGAAGCGCACCGAGGACATGGTCGAGACCATGGAGATGTTCTTCGGTTCATGCACGAACTACGGCGAATGCCAAGAGGCATGCCCGAAGGAAATCCCGATCGATTTCATCGCCATGATGAATCGCGACTTCCTCAAGTCAAAGCTCAAGAACCGCAAGTTGCAGGGTCAGCGCTGATCAGTTTCTGATTCGCCCACCTGCGGCATACTCGCCCGGCGCCGAACCACTTCCTTATGGAAGTAGGCGGCGCCGGTCGTCGTTTTGCAGTGCTACTCGGCGAAGTGCTTGCCCTTGGGCTTGTTTCGGCGATGACGAAGGAACTCGATTGCAATCGGGATCAGCGAGATGACAACGATGGCAACAATGGCGTATTCGATGTTCTTGCCGATTGCGGGGAACGCGGAGCCAAGCCAATAGCCCAGCAGGATGAAGCCCGCGCCCCACAAAGCGCCACCGATCACGTTGAACTTTACGAACGTGCGGTAGTGCATCTTCGAGACACCAGCGACAACAGGCGTGAACGTACGCACGATCGGAACAAAACGTGCCAGAACAATCGACTTCGAGCCGTGCTTGGCGAAAAACTCTTCGGTCTTTTCCACATACGCGGGCTTGAACAACTTCGACTCGGGCTTCTTGAATAACGACGGGCCCACGCGCTTCCCAAAGGCGTAGCCAACCTGATCGCCTGCGATTGCGGCGAGCGCACAGAGGATTGCAACAACCGCAACGTTGCCGCCGGCAAGTGTCCACTCGGTGCCGTTATCCAGCGTGATGCCTGCAGTGACAAGACCAGCGGCAAACAGCAACGAATCGCCAGGCAGGAAGAATCCGATCAGAAGACCAGACTCGGCGAAAATAATCAGCAAGAGACCGATGAGGCCTACCTGCTGGACGATCTTCTGAGGGTCGGGGCCGACGGCGAATATGACGCTGGTGAGAACGGAGAACATGGCGGGAACCCTAGTGGTGGGCCCTGCGATGGCCGTGGCACATCAGCCATGAAACCTGTGACGGGTGTCAGTAACCGTCGGCGGGATTGACCACGGACAACAGCGGTTCGTCGGTGAGATAGAGCCGCAGATTGTCAACGAATGTGGCGTACATCGCTTGGAAGGCACCCGACCAGTTCCACGACACATGGGGGCTGAGTCGCACCGCAGGGTGCGAGTACATCCAATGCCCATTGGGAAGTGGTTCCGGTTCAGTGGCATCGATATCGGCGCAGGCCACGATCCCGCTGTCGAGTGCTCGCAGCAGTGCATCGTCATCGATGATCGGCCCGCGAGCCACGTTGATCAGTTGCACGCCAGGTTTCATGGCGGCGAAGAGCTCGTCATTGAAAAGTCCACGAGTCGCGTCGGTGAGCGGTGCGACAAGCACGACATGGTCGGCATCGGCTACCAGTTCGGTGACAGAACGAACCATGCGGACGCCATCGATCGGACTCGGCGCATCGCTATTGCGCATTGCGGTGATGTTCATCCCAAATGGGAGCGCTCGTTGTGCGATTGCCGTTCCGATTCCGCCTAAACCAAGAATGGCAAGGTTCGCATTTTCGAGGGTTGCAAACGACGGAGAAGGAATATTCCACTGCTTCGGTTGCTCAGTGACAAACGAGCCGGGCATGCGTTTCACAAACGACAACATGCAGGCCATGACCCATTCGGAAATGGGAACGGCGCTGAGCCCGCGCGAATTGGTGAGGACAAGACCATCGCCAATGAGGTGCAGTGGAAACTTGTCGATGCCAGTGCCAATGAGATGCACCCACTTCACGCCACGACTGAGTGCTTCTTCCAGCGTCGGGACACTTGTGGGCGTGGTGATGAGTACATCGCCGACAACATCGGCGTCGATCTCGCCCTCCATGGGGATGGCGATCACCTCAACCTGCGAGGCGATGTCGTCGGGAATGTGGATCGTGTCGAGTCGACCCACATGGCTAAGTACTCGAAGCACGGTCAATCGCCCTCTCTCGTGGCCGGCAATAGCGGAGGTGTTTCGGAAGGCAGCGTAACGGACCTTTCCTTCCGCTCACCGACTGCCTGCCTGCACCGACTACCGTCCGAGCAATGCCCGAGTACCTCTCCCCCGCTTGGTTTACCGAGGCCGATTCGCTCCTTCGTTCGAGCGAGGTGCTCAGCGCTCAGTCGAAGGGCGTCCACCTAGTGCTTGAACAACGCGTTGGCAAGGGTGACGCTGCAACTGTCTGGCACGTGCGATTTGCTGACGGCACCGTTTCGATGACCCAAGGTCCAGCCGACGCCGCCGATGTCATATTTGCGTGCGATACCGAAACCTCCGAAGGTATTCGCAGCGGCAAACAAAGTGCACAGACTGCTTTTATCGACGGTGAGTTGCTTGTCGAGGGTTCGATCAATTCGCTGTTAGCGCATGCGGAATTATTCGCTTCGCTTGATGACGTACTCGGCCCGTTGCGCTAAGCACAACGAGCCGAGACCAAAGAATTTGAGTTTTCGCTTCGCCACACGGTGGTGCGGCCAGAAGGTGCAAACGGAATCAGATGAGTCCGAGTTCCTTGACGCCGTCGCGCTCTTCGACAAGTTCAGCAACCGATGCGTCGATGCGGCCACGGGAGAAGTCATCGATATCGAGACCCTGCACGATTTCGTAC
>CAIPQK010000178.1 GCA_903867185.1 uncultured Candidatus Nemicrothrix sp.
TCGATGACGTGGTGAACGAAGTTGGAGCCGATGAAACCCGCACCACCAGTGATGAGCATCCGATTCATATTCTCAGCCTAATTGACGCGAAAGTTCGAGGTGTTTGACATTCAAAACTATTTCGTCTATATTCTCTATCAATGCAATAGACAAACAAATGAAAGGACTACCGCACTCATGAAAATCATCACCCAAGTTGGAGCGACACTAGCCGCCGCGTCCATCCTCCTCGTCGCGGGTTGTGCCGCGTCCACTGATTCAGCCCCGAGTGCCCCTGATTCAGCCCCGAGTGATGTCCCCGCGATCACGACCGTTCGCCTTGGATACTTCCCCAACCTCACTCACGCACCTGGCCTCATCGCTACTCAAAAGGGTTTCTTTAAAACGGAACTGAAAGAGATTGACCTCACCCTCACCCCGACCGCCTTCAACGCTGGGCCCGATGTGGTCACCGCATTGTTCGCCGACTCACTCGATTGCTCGTACATTGGACCGAACCCGGCGATCAACGCCTACGTTCAGTCCGAGGGCGCCGCGGTTCGAATCGTCGCGGGTTCGACCTCCGGCGGAGCGGGTCTCGTTGTTCGCGAAGGCATTGACGCCCCTGCCGATCTCGCTGGGTTGACGATCGCGACCCCTCAACTCGGAAACACCCAGGACGTCGCCGCACGTAACTGGCTCACCGATCAGGGATTCACCACTGACGTCGAAGGCGGCGGGGACGTGTCAATCAAGCCGCAGTCAAACTCGGATGGACTTGCCGCATTCTCGGCAGGGGAAATCGACGGTGCATGGGTTCCCGAGCCTTGGGTTTCCTCTTACGTCAAAGCTGGTGCTCACGTTCTCCAAAACGAAGCCGACCTCTGGGACGGCGGTCAGTTTGTCACGACCGTGATCGTCTGCCGCACCGGCTTCATTGACCAGCACCCCGAAGCCGTGACCGCACTTCTCAAGGGTCACCTCTCTGCACTCGACTTCATTGCGAGTGATCCTGTTGGATCGCAAGCCGCTGTGAACCTCTCTCTTGCCGGCCTCACCGGTTCGTCGATTGATGAGGCTGTGCTCGCAGCGGCCTGGAAGAACGTCAACTTCACGGCCGACCCGCTGTCGACCACGCTGGTCACATCCGCCGACCACGCCGTCAGCGTAGGGCTTCTTGAAAAAGACAAAATCGATGCCGCCGGCGGTCTTCCGGGAACGCTGTATAGCCTCGATCTTCTCAATGCACTTCTTATTGAACGCGGAGAGGCTGCGGTCAAGTAATGACACAAGCGGAAGTAATGCTCCGCACGAATAATGTCAGTAAATCATTCGGCCCGGAGGGGGCGGCTACGGTCGCCCTCTCTGGAGTCGACATGACAATTCGTGCGGGAGAATTCGTCACAATCGTTGGAGCGTCGGGCTGCGGAAAGTCGACGCTCCTGAACCTGTTCGCGGGCTTGGACAGACCGAGTGCCGGAACGCTCGAGGTCAACGGGAAAATTGCGCTCATGTTCCAAGAGGCCACGTTGTTGCCGTGGCTCACGGCTCGCGGCAACATTGAGCTCGCACTGAACTACGCCGGTGTCTCTCGGAAAAACCGGGATGCGCGCGTCGCCGAATTGCTCGAAATAGTGCGACTGGGCGAATGGGCTGACAAACGGCCGCATGAGCTATCCGGAGGAATGCGTCAGCGTGTTGCGCTCGCGCGCTGCCTCGCTCAAGGCGCACAAATCGTTCTCATGGACGAACCTCTCGGTGCTCTCGATGCCATGACGCGCGACCACCTTCACGACGAGATTGAAAGCATCGTCGCCGCACAGGGACTGACCGTGGTGTTCGTCACCCACAACATGCGAGAGGCCGTCCGGCTAGGCGACCGCGTCATTCTCATGGGAAGTCGCCCCGGCCGAGTCGTCTATGAACAATCGGTTCCACTAAAACGCCCTCGCGCCATGGATTCGAACGACATCGCATCGCGTGCCGCCGAATTGACCAACCGACTCAAGGCAGAGCAGGGAACCCTTCAAGGAGCAGACTCATGAGCAATACGCGTTTCCGACTTCCGACAATCACAATTCGTGACGCATGGTCATGGACGTGGCCGAAATTGTTCGCGATTGCCCTGGTTCTCGGGGCGTGGGAAATTCTGTACTTGTCAGAATGGCGACCCAGCTACGTCCTCCCCGGGCCGATTGAAACTTTTGCCGCCTTGTTCGACATGGTGGGAACGGAACGCTTCTGGCTCGCCGTCAAAACCACCATTACCCGAGCCGGAACCGGTTCCCTCCTTGCACTCGTCATCGGCAGCATCGTTGGCATTGCGGTCGCACGCATCAAACCGCTACGCCTTGCCGTTGGAAACGTCATCACGGGACTTCAGGTCATGCCGTCAATCGCATGGTTCCCGCTCGCAATCCTCGTCTTCGGACTGAACGAACAGGCGATTCTCTTCGTGGTCGTGCTCGGCGCGGGACCGTCCATCGCGAACGGCGTCATCGCCGGTATCGACCATGTTCCGCCGGCGTTCACTCGTTTGGGCCGCGTCCTCGGTGCGGGTCCGGTCGCGTTGTACCGAGACATCGTCCTTCCGGCCGCACTTCCTACATACGTCGCGGGGTTAGTTCAGGGTTGGTCGTTTGCCTGGCGAAGCCTGATGGCGGGTGAGCTTCTCGTCATCATCGCCGAGACACCCTCGCTCGGAACGACACTTGACTTCGCTCGGCAGATGTCAAAGGTGCCCGAGCTCATCGCCACCATGATCGTCATCCTTCTCATTGGAATGCTCGTCGACACAATTTTCGGGACGATTTCCCGGAAAATCCGTCGCGATCGTGGACTCGCCATTGACGACTAGGCCCAGGCCAGCCGTCTCTCAACCCGTGACAAGTTTGGGAGACGGTAGGCTGGAGCGTATGAATTCGAAGAGCTCCCGAGACGAAGACGCCGTCCTCGACGCCCTCGAAGCCGAAGCGATTTGGATGATTCGTGAGGCTGCGAGCGCATTCCA
>CAIPQK010000179.1 GCA_903867185.1 uncultured Candidatus Nemicrothrix sp.
GACCCGAACGAAGGTTCAGCGAATACAGCTGCTTCTTCCCCTGCAACGACTGCATCGGCGCCTGAGATGGCGAAACCAGCCCTTCAAGCTGAGCCCCCAATTGTGAGTCTGAATTCGCCTGTCCCACCTGCGCCTGCGACAAACATTGCGCCGCGCTCGTTCGGCACGGCCGCAATGACTGGGGTGCCGCCATCAACTGGTTCGAACTTCAGAACAATCTGTGACAACGCGAGTGCATCGATTGGCGGCGGTTCGACTTCGTTGACGGCCGATCTTGGTGGTCTCATCGCTGTTTCGATCACAGGACTCAGTGTCAGTGGTTCGTGTGCGTCAGGTGCCACGGTCTCTTTCACCGGAGCTTCGTTCAACCTCTACGGCATCTACAGCGCGTCGGTCGGTGCAGGAACAATCTCCTCATCTGGCTTCACGATCAATGCTGGTTCGCTCTCAACACCTTCGAATTGGCCGGGGGGAGCGATGACGTTGCCTTCTACGGGTCCTATCTCTCTTCCGTTCTCGGCTTCGACGTTGGCTTCCTCGGTTTCATTCCAAGGATCGTTCTCGCTCGGAGGGCTATTTGGTCTTCCTCTGCCATCTGGTTGGACCGCCCAGACAACCATCTCGTTTAGTTATTCCAACTCGGTTGTCGGAATTGGGATTTCCTCAACAGCTGGCCCGAGTGGTTCTGGTCTCACTATCTCTGGTTCCGCCGATACAACTGGAAACTTCAGTGTGTCTGTTTCGGGAAACATGTCACTTGCGGGCGTGACAATCTCCGGAGTCTCCGCCTCATGGGCATCTGGATCTCCCTTCGTGTTTGCGGGAACGATCTCTATCGGTGGATCAACGCTTGCGGTATCGGGTAGCTACACCAATACGTCGACCTGGACGTTTAGCGCCAATGGTTCGACATCAATCTTCGGCACCTCGGTAGCTGCTTCAGGAACGATCGTCAGTGCATCGGGAACAGTTTCAGGTTCATTCACGATGGCGTTGAACAACCTGACTGTTGCCACAGGTATGACGGTCAATAGCTTGACGATGTCGTGGAGTCCGAGTGGCGGGTTGACTGGCAGCGGTGCGTTGGTGCTTGGCGGCACAACTCTGAACCTTTCGGGCACCTATACGAACAACAGCAACTGGTCGTTTGATGCGAATGGTTCGTTGTCGTTGTTCGGGTCGACGGTGACCGCGACGGGCACGGTTTCGAAGAGTTCTGGTTCGATGACCGGTTCGTACACGATGTCGATGAACAACCTGACTGTTGCTACAGGTATGACGGTCAACAGTTTGACGATGTCGTGGAGTCCGAGTGGCGGGTTGACTGGCAGCGGTGCGTTGGTGCTGGGCGGCACCACTCTGAACCTTTCGGGCACCTATACGAACAACAACAACTGGTCGTTTACTGCGAATGGTTCGTTGTCATTGTTTGGTTCAACGGTCACTGCCGCAGGCACAGTGACGAAGAGTTCTGGTTCGATGTCGGGTTCGTACACGATGGCGATGAACAACCTGACGGTTGCGTCGGGCATGACGGTCAACAGCTTGACCATGACCTGGACTCAGGGTCAGGGTTTGACGGGATCTGGTGCGTTGGTGCTTGGCGGTACGACACTGAATTTGTCGGGCACCTATACGAACAACAGCAACTGGTCGTTTGATGCGAATGGTTCGTTGTCGTTGTTCGGGTCGACGGTGACCGCGACGGGCACGGTTTCGAAGAGTTCTGGTTCGATGACCGGTTCGTACACGATGGCGATGGGAACCGTTTCGATTGCATCGGGTCTCTCGGTTTCGGGAATGACCATGTCTTGGAGCTCGGCCAACGGCTTGACCGGTAGCGGCACCATCGCGGTCGGAAGCCTTCAGGTCACGATTAACGCCAGCTACACCGACTCAAACAACTACACGTTCACTGCAACGACCAACGGGTCAGGCTCGATCACGATCTTGCCGGGCGTAAGTATCAGTGGAGCTGCGTTTACAGGCACGATTTCTAAATCCTCTGGAGTTCTCAACTGGAATATGTCGGTCAGCTTCTCGTCGATCACGTTGATCTCGAATCTGGCCACACTGATCAATCCGGTATTCACCATCTCAAACTCTTGCCCACCAAGCCTCAGTTCCTCTCAGTGTCCGACGGGCAACACGCAATATTTCTCGGCGACGGGAACGTTGCGGATGAACCTGGGTACTGGTCTCGGGTCGCAGGATGTGGCGCTAACCGGTGTGTATGGCGTCCAGAGCGGTGGCTTCGAGTTGTCGGCCACGTTCAGCAACATCACCGTTATCTCTGGGATTCTCACCGTTTCATCGCCGACAATTTCGCTGTCCTACAACCGAGGCAAGACCGTCTCGACCGGTTCCATTGGTGGCGTGGGTAACGGAACGGTGAACGGCTACACCATTTCGATTTCCGGAACGGTTGATCTCAGCATGCCTGGATTCAGCCAATCAGTACCGGTGCTGTTGACATACCGGCCTGCAGGCAGTGGATTCAACTTCACCTTGACGAGTGACTTCCCATCAGTCGGAACCCTCGGTTCGACTGGCGCAGCTCTGGCCAGCCTCGTTTACACCTCGGCGTCGACCTCAATCTCGCTCAATGGTCTTAACGTCACCGTCCCCGCTAACACACTGGTCTTTGGCGGCGAATTCGTGTTGCCGGATTGGATGGCGACCTATCTGGGCGGCACCTTGCAAAGCGTGGCGCTGTACGCGACGTACACAAACAGTTCGTCCTACAGCGTCTCGGGCGTCTTCCAGACGAACCTTCCGCTACCGACAGGTTCACCAGACTTTTCGTTCTCGATCACCTCATTCAGCGTCTCTCTCTCGATGAGCACGCTCGGGTACAAGCAGTCTCTGGCCGCAACCGGAACCTTCACGATCAGTGGTTCGGCTGGAAATGCCGTCATCGACGTGACTTTGGGAATGGGATATCAACTCGCCACCCAGGAGATCACGGGTTCGATCACGGCGACTGCAACTCAGGGATACCTCTGGAACGACGCATTCGGATTACCGGGAGTGAACCTTCAGGCATTTGCCATTCAGGTCGGCATCGTGCTGGGGACAACTCCGATACCGCTCCCATCACTCGGCCTAGCGGCCGACATTGTGATCACCGGTTCGCTTGCGTCGAACTTGGGAATCGTTTCGGGCACGCCAATTTCAGCAGTTCTTAATCTGTCGGCGACAAACCCCTGCCTCGACGTGCAGATCGGCACCTCAGGGGGGCCAGTAGCTATCAGCATCGGCGGTGGATTGATTACCGCGACCTACGCGCATCTTCTCCTTGCGCCGGACGGCTGCACTGTGGGTACCTACGTCGTACAACCGGGTTACCAATATGACTTTGTGGGCTCATTCTTCGGCGTCTCGATCGAGCAGTCGATGCGGGTCACGATCAACCCGACCGATCCGCAGAAAATCGATTTTTATGGAGTCACCAAGATTGGTGCCTTCAACATTGACGGCTTCCTGAATTTCTCGGGTGCAGAGGTCACCGTGGCGTACACCCCGACCTCCTTCTTCTGCGGGTTCTCGGGACAGGCCACCATTCTCGGAACAACGGTCTTGATGGCGGGTTCCGTTTCCTACGATCAGGTAGCGGTGTCGTCAACATTGTCACTGACGGCATCGATTACGAGCTTCAACGTCTACGGATTCCCTCTTCGAGACCTGACGTTGGGGGTTGAATACACGCAGACACAGAGCAGCGTGAATTTCTCATTGTCCGCGGCGGGAACAATGTCGATACTCGGCAATCTGATTCCGTTTGATAGCAGTACGGGGACGATTTCGACATCAGGATTTGGTACGGCGTCGTTCGCGCCACAAACCGGTGCTTCTGCTTCGGGTCAGGTGAACTTCACCTTCGCAAACGGCACGGTTGACTCGATTTCGATTCAAGTGGCCACCGGGATCAGCGTTGGAAGTGTTCTCAGCATTAATGGGCAATTCTCACTCTTCGCCTCAACATCATCTGGCGCGTTCGTGTTGTCAGCGACGGGTAACGTCAATGTCGGAACATTCTCAATGGCAATCACCGGCTGCCCGAATAATCAGCCGGGCTTGACGATCTCCAATACCGGGTTCAATCTCTGTGCAGCCACGCTGACCAACGGGTTCTTCAGCGCAACAATTTCTGGGGCCTACTACTGGTCTGCTCCATCAGCCGGGACGACCATTACCAACGCCTCCGGTCAAGCGGTTCAAGCACAAGCGAATGATTTCAATTTCGCAGCCACGAATGTGAGCATGAGCGTTTGCGGCTTTGGCGTCTTTGGCTCGGTCAACATTGGCAACGTCGGCGGGGTCACGTTTGCCAAGGTCGCAACGAGTATTGGTCTGTCAAACACCTCGTCTGACTCACTCGTTCAAATCTCAGGGTCGTTCGACTCTCAAGGGAACTTCAGTTTCACCGGTTCAGGTGGCGTGAAGCTGGCCGCCATCAACTTCACCCTGGCAGTGACTGCCGCGGCGCAGGGTTCGAACATGTCGGTGACGGCGGACACGAACTTGATGATCGCGGGATCAGGCTTTGCTCTGACAGGCACATTTACCAAGGTGTCGGGCGGCGTGAAGACAACGATGTCGATCACGTCGGGTATGACGATCTCGGGATTCAATCTTGGAACGACGACAGTTACCGTCTTCGTGCAGCCAGGAACCGAGTATGTGTTGGTTACCAACTCGCTCTCGCTCGGTGGCATCTTCAGCTCCTACCTCAACGGAACACTGGGCGCTGTCAATGGCGCTGCGGTGTTCAACTTCACTCTTACCTCAGGAATCAATATCCCGGGAGTCTCGATCTCTGGAAACCTGAAGTTGAGTAACTGTGGGAATGAATCCTGTACGTCGGTTGGAACGTTTGCCGCTTCTGTTTCAGGACAGTTCAAGGACTTCTACGGGTTTAGTTATTCGTTCAGTTCGGTGAACGTTAATTCGAACTGGTCATTCACCGTCTCGTCCTCAGGTTCGACGACGAGTTGCAGCGATTGGACATCTTTTGGTGTCGTCCGCTTCAAGGCCTGCTTCTCGGGTACCTATAGCGTCTCCCTCTCTACCAGTTCTCCCAATGTGTCGTTCTCGATCGGCGCCAATGTCGCCGTGCAGCGATCGATTTGGGTGGTCACGGTGAGTTGTTCGGGACGTTGGTACAACCCGCGGTCTTGGAGATGCAACGTAAGTGCAGCGTGGGGTGCCAGTCGCCCACTTGTGTCCATCGGCGGCACGGTGGACTCCAATGGAAATGTCCGATCTTCCTTTAATGGAATCGTGTGGAGGTTCAAGGTCTGATGCGTTTCAAACATTCTCCTGACTCAGGCATGCAGGTTCATGCGAAACCGATGGCTACCCCGACGTCCTCCACGCGCATGAGGCGCGCAGGTGTAGTCGCGCTCTTGGCTGCGGTTCTACTGCCACTCGCCACGGTGGTTTTGGCCGGAGGTTCTGCGGCTGCTCTCTCTCTTTCGCGTCGCACCACAGGTACTTTTCTTGTGAGTGCAGCGCCAGCCTGCGGTTCGAACTGCTCAGGCCAAAACCTTTCTGGGTCAAACTTTTCCGGAGAGAATCTGTCAGCGGTGAACTTCACGAACGCAAATCTTTCGAGTGCCAATCTGTCGAACGCCAATCTTTCACTTGCCAATCTTGCGAACGCGGATCTCTCGAACGCGAATTTGACTGGCGCCAATCTGACTGGCGCGAATCTGACGGGTACGCAGACCAGCGGTGTTACGTGGTCAAACGCAACATGTCCTGATGGGGCGGCGGCCAATACCGTCGGAACATGGCATCACGTTGTCGGGACGGTTGGTCCGGCTGGAATGAACGTCTTTGTCGACGGAGCGTTAATGGCATCCAACACAACCACTGTCGGTGAGGGATTCGCGTCGTATTTCCTGTTCGGTGGCTCGGCCGATGCAAACGCTACGGGTAAGTCGGCTCGCATTGCCCACGCCGCGGTGTTTCCAAATCAGCTCACGCTTAGCCAGGTCAAGGCGTTGTATGGGGTTCGCGCTTCGACGACGGGACAATCGCGGTTGGTGAACTCTCTCAATCCGCTTTTCTATCTGCCGCTGGACAATGGAACTACCAATGCAGCAGGTGGAAGCTTGGGCAACGGCGTTCTCGGGAATAGCACCGGCGGATCAGCACAATCGTCGACGACGGTCGGCCCAACTCGTTCTGGGTCGTATTTGTTCACGAATTCAAGGGTCTCGTCATCCACCCCGTACACTCTGAGCAACACCTCGGCCTATTCCGTGTCGTTCTGGTTCCAAGCGAATTCTGGGTACCAGGTCCTTACGCGAGTGTCGCCCTTGTCGGCTTCGCAGGGTTATTCGGGCCAAGGCACAACTGTGCTCGAGTACACCCCCAGCGGCTACATCGGGCTCTATCAACCAAATGCAGTTACTGGTGGATCTGCCTACATCAGAACGAACACGACGTATGCGTCCGGATCTACCCCAAGTTGCGTAACGAATTTGGCGGCGTCGATGAACGGCACCTTTGTCGGCCCTGGTGCGGACTTGCAGAACGTCAATTTTGGATCGGCCGATCTTTCGAACCGGGATCTCAGCTGGGCAAACATTTCCGGCGCAAACCTTTCCGGAGCAAATCTGACAGGGGTCATCGCCTCAAATGTGACGTCGTCGAGCACGACGCTGCTTCCCGTTGGCTGGTCGGTAAACAACGGGTTCCTCGTTGGCCCGGGGGCGAATCTCTCGAATGCTGACCTCTCCGGAATGGACCTGTCGGGAGCCAATGTTTCGAACGCCAACTTCACCGCAGCCACCTTTAGCGGCACAACGCTCCGCTACGCGAACGTCACCAACGCGAACTTCTCATCGACATCGCCCGCTGGGCTCGTCACGGGTGGATTGATCGGAACTGCGGGCACACTCCCAACAGGATGGACACAGCAAGCGGGATGGTTCTTTGGTCAAAACGCCAATCTCACCGGACTGAAGCTGACAGGAACTGATCTCACAGGTCTCAATCTCTCAGGGGCAAACCTCACGAACGCGCTTCTGACGAACGTGAACCTGACAAACGTCAATCTGACAAATACCAACTTGAAGAACACCAACCTTTCGGGTGTCAATCTCTCAGGGACAACACTCACCGGTACAACGACGACGACAGGTATTACGGGCACATCTCTCACTTCGAACGCCCAAACCACTCTGCCCAGTACGGATTGGAAAATTGTCGGAGGCGTCCTCATTGGGCCGGGTGCCAACTTAAAGAACGTCAATCTTTCGAGCCTCAATCTTTCAAATACGAAGCTCAACGGCGCAACGTTGACTGGCGCCAACATCTCAGGAACGAATTTTACTGGTGCCAATCTCACCAATGTCTTGAGCGGTTCGTTGCAGTCATCGCCGGCGCCGACGTTGCCCAGCGGTTGGTCACTTGTGAGCGGTTATCTGGTCGGCCAAGGAGCCAATCTCACAAACCTTTCGGTGTCACCTCCTAGAACTACGGTCTCGGCGGCCGCCCTAAGCGCGAGTTCAACAACCGTGAGGGTCGCGTCGGCATCGGCGTTCCCTCAGTCGGGGACGTTCTCAATCCAGATCGACGATGAGATCATGAACGTCACGGCAGGAGCCGGTTCGACGACATGGACAGTTTCGAGAGGCAGTTCGGGAACAACTGCGGCCGCTCACATCATCGGCGCCTCTGTTGTTCGGACGACTGGCATCAACTTGTCAAACGCCGATATGCGAGATGTGAATCTCGCTGGTGCGAATCTGGCGTATGCGAACTTGGGCGATGCAAATCTGAACGGCGCGAAACTGACCAACGCAAATCTGACCGGTGCCAGGATGAATTCGGGTACGAGCTTGTACCAAACCGTCCTCGCTGGAGCCACGTTTCGTTCCGCCAACTTAAGTGGCGTGAACTTCAGCAATGTCATCCTCACCGCCACGGTGGGAACATCCACGGTCAACGGCGCCAACTTCGCCGGTGCGTCCGTAACGGGTGCTTACTTCGGTCCTGTGAGTTTGTCGACATCAAACATCACGGGCATTCGTTCCGGGAACGTCAGCGGAACACCGGTTCTGCCGACTGGTTGGTTCGTGAGCCAAGGATATTTGGTCGGTCCTTCTGCGAATCTCTCGGGACTCAACCTCACGGGCATGTCATTTGCCGGAGTCACTGGGCTCAGCGGCGTCAACATGTCGAACTCAAACCTGACGAATGTGAACTTCTCAAATGCGTCTCTTCTGGGATTCAATCTGAGCGGAGCCAACCTCACCGGAACGAACTTCACGAACGCCAATCTCAACGGAGTCATTTCTGGATCAGTGACATCTACGAGTGCGCCGACACTTCCCGCATCGTGGACGCTCACCAGCGGTTACTTGATTGGTCCGGGCGCAAATCTTTCGGGAGCGTCGTTGGCGAGTATCAACCTCTCCAACCGGGCACTCAATACAACGAATTTCTCGAACGCCACATTGACCAACGCCAACTTCTCGGGCGCGATCTTGACGAGCGGTATTTTTACGAGCGCCAATCTTTCAAACGCGAACCTGAGCACTGCGTGGCTGAAAGATGCGAATCTCACGTCGGCCAACCTCACGGGGGCAAATCTCACGAGCGTGAAGTTTCTCGGAGCCACGCTCACCTCGACGAACCTTTCGGGCGCCACATTGACGAGCGTTTCATCGGGAGCCGTAGTCGCGACCTCGGCACCCACGTTCCCTTCAGGATGGGGACTTGTCGCCGGTAACATTCTCGGTTCGACTGCTGATCTCACGAATGCAACGTTGACGAGCGCGAATCTCGGTTCATTCAACTTGTCGAGCGCAACGCTTACAGGCGTGAAGTCTGGTTCGTTGACGGGTACTCCGACATTGCCATCTACATTCCTCATGATTGGTGGCTACCTCGTCGGTCCAGGAGCGGACCTCACCAACGCGGATCTGAGAAGTCAGAACCTGGGGACAGTGAGCCTCAACGGAACGAATTTTGAGGGAGCTTCGCTGGGCGGCGCAAAGCTTTCGGCCAACACTCTCACTGGCGTCAAAAGTGGTTCCCTGTCATCAGCGATGGGCCGCCCGTCTGGCTTCGTCACCGCTCCTATGACATCAACACCGACTCTTCCGACTGGCTATTCGGTCAAGGGCGGCTACATCGTGGGCCCCGGAGTGAACCTCACGAATGCCAACTTCCCTCAGGTCGGTTTGAGTAAGACCGATTTCACCAACGTCAGTCTTCAAGGTGCGACCCTGACGGGCACCAATCTCTCGATGACGATCATGGACGGCGTGAAATCCGGATCAGTGACCGGCTTTCCTGTGTTGCCTTCAGGCTGGACCGTTTCGAACGGTTATCTGATCGGCAAGAAGGCTGACCTCACCGACGCAAACATTTCCGGTGCTGATCTCACTGGGTTCGATCTGCAGCAAACGAAATTCAACAACGCTCAGGTGCAAGGTGTGAACTTCACCAACGCGAACCTCACCAGTGCGAACTTCACTGGAGCGAACCTCGGCCCGATATCGGTGACGACGACGTTGACGGCAACGATTAACTCCTCTCAGGGCACTCTCACGGTGAATTCAGCGAGTGGCTTCCCCAGTCGCGGAACGTTCATCATCTTGGTTGGCTCAGAGAAGATGACAGTGACAGCTGGAAATACAACGACAAGTTGGACTGTCACGCGAGCTCAGTACGCGACGGTTGCTGCAGCGCAGTCATCGGGTGCGACTGTCACTCTTCAACAGGCCGGAGCCAATCTCACCGGCGCAACGATGACGGCAACGAACTTGACGAACTCGACGCTCAACGGAGTCACTTCTTCGGGGATCACCGTTTCCGGCTCCAACCCGACGCTCCCGACCAGCTGGACATTGATCGAGGGTGGATTCCTCGTCGGGCCGGGTTCAAATCTGTCTGGTAAGACGATGACCGGTCGGAACTTCAGCGGCGTGAACTTTTCCCAGGTATTTCTCGTCGGGGCCAACCTGTCGAATTCGAACATGTCGAATGCGAATCTCACGAATGCGTCCATTACAAGTGCGGTCGTGGATGGAACAACTCTGACTGGTGCGACCCTGACGGGTCTGGCATCCGGGGGAGTCTCGGGAACACCGACTCTGTCCTCTGGCTACAAATTGCAGAATGGCTTCATCCTTGGGCAGAGCCTCGACCTTCGAGGAGCGATCCTTCAGAACCAGAACCTTGAGAATCTGAATCTCTCGAGCTCGAATCTGAGCGGTGCCAACTTGAACGGCGCCACGGTCTCATCTTCGACCACTCTCACCAGTACAAACCTCTCGAATGCGTCGCTTCAATCGGCGAACTTCAGTGGAGCAAATCTTTCAAGCGCAAACCTCTCTGGTACCAGTCTCTCGGGGACCAATCTCTCCTCGGCGACACTGGGATCATCGACAACCGTTTCGAATTCCACCTCGTTCGCAAACGCCAACCTCTTTGGCGCCTCGATCAATGGTCTCGGTCTGTCAACCGTTGGGTCCGGAAATCTCGCGGGCCTCATGAGCGGCTCGATTACCGGGACACCTTCGCTTCCTTCGGGATGGTGGACGACTCCCAGCGGCGGCTACCTCGTGGGTTCGGGTGCGAACCTGCAGAATGCAAACCTTGATGGAATGACATTTTCGTCACCAAATTTCTCGGGTGTTGACCTGCAAAATGCGTCGTTCTACGGGGCGATTCTTCCTAGTGCGAACTTCGCCAATGCCGACCTGTCGGGTGCCAACTTGCAAGGCGCCCAACTGAAGAATGCCGACCTCTCCTCGGCGACGGTCTCGGCAGTGGACATGAGTTATGCCGGTATTTCACAGATCAAATTGCCGTCAACGGTGAAACAGCTCAACACCGTTGGCGTCAACTTCTGTACTGCGAATTACTCGTTCTCGTCCTCGTCGGCGACGTGGTCAGGTACGGGTTCCGGCACCTGCACCTCTTGGAATGTGTCTGCACAGTTGCCTACGAACTGGCAGATTTTCGACGGAGGAGCAAGCAACACCAGATCGTTCCTCGCTGGACCCGGAGCAAGCCTCTACGGCGCTGATCTTTCCAACTGGAACATGAGTGGCGTTCAGCTCCAGAACGTTTCATCGGGGTTCCTCAAGGCCTGTCCTACGGCGCTTCCCACCGATTGGGTCTGTCAGAGCGTAGGAACGAAGACTGACTTCTTCGCCAACGATGGCACCAGCAACAACTATTGGTTGCTTGGTCCCTACGTGGATCTGAGTTCACAGGACTTCACTCAGTTGACGAACCCAACGCTGGCAAATAGGAATGTCACTGGCGCGAACATGGCTGGTTCCGATTTCTCGACGGCCGATTTCACCGGCATCTTTGTCGGTGACGGTGCCGACCTGACGAACACGAACCTCAACGGCACGTGGCTCAATGGTGCGTTTATGCTCGGCCTGGGGAGTACAACGGGCCTGCAGTTGGCGGGTGA
Source organism: uncultured Candidatus Nemicrothrix sp. (assembly GCA_903867185.1). GTDB lineage: Bacteria > Actinomycetota > Acidimicrobiia > Acidimicrobiales > Acidimicrobilacustridaceae > Acidimicrobilacustris. Next base: position 11,453 of record CAIPQK010000179.1, read on the forward strand.
CTACAGCATCATGTCCCGGCCGTCCGGACGCAGCAACGGGCCAAACAATATTTTGGCGGGACCGATGATGAGTTTTTACCAGCAAGACCTGTCCGGCTGGGATTTCTCGGGCAAGAATCTCAGATGGGCGTTCTTCGACGGCACCAATTTGACCGGCACGAATCTGGCAAATGCCAACCTGAGGGGCGCGCGTTTGGCGAGAGCGACGTTCACCAATACCAACCTGACGAACACCTCTATGGGCATGACGAGTCAAGGCGGGTACTCACGAGCCGACCTGAATTGGGGATCGACGAATAACACCTCGTACTCGGTCACCTCTCCATTCGATACAACGTGTCCTGAAGGACTTGTGCTCGGGGCGTTCACCTCAGGGAAGAACAACAACGCTGGAATCCAAGCGCTTGGGTTCAATTGTTATCCCGTGACTGCTGAGGGGAATCCGAGTTACACAGGGGTTCAGACCCTCCACGTGAAGGACATGTACCAACAAGGGCAGTGGTGGATGGGTTGCCAGAGCGGTGAAATGGCCATAGGCCTTCAGGCGTTCAGTTCCGACAGATCCATCAAGAATATCGGGCCTATCTGTGCCAGTTTCCCGACGGGAAGCAACGCTTACGCGCGCAACATGGTGCTTCAGGGTGAATCCGAACTCTGGAACAGCACGGTCGCGAAGCACGGAAACGTTTCCTACATTTGCCCAACCGGGCAGTGGCTCGTCGGCATTCAGGCCCAAACGAGCTCGGATCGCGTGCACAAAATCAATCAGGCAATCTGCCAAGCGTGGAACGGAGAAGAAGCATCTGGTCTGGTTAGCGGCGGCGGGATTGTCGGACAGCCAAACCTTACGATCGGTTGGAAAGTGGCGAACGGGTTCCTCGTGGGGCCAGGCGTCAACCTGGCGAACAAGAATCTTTCGGGAGCGAACCTCTCGGGAGTGAACCTTGGCAATGCCAACCTTGATGGAACGAATCTGACCAATGCGAATTTGGACTACGTCCGTTCAAACGGAATTACTGGCAGCCCGACTCTGCCTAGTGGCTACGGAATTCGGCGTGGTCACTTGCTGGGCCCGAAGGTTTCTCTCTGGGGCGCAGATCTCTACGACGAGGACCTGAGTAATTGGTCTTTGTCGGGGGCATCGTTCGTGAATACGAATTTGTCGAGCGTGGATTTCTACAATGCAAATCTTTCGAATGCGTTCTTGGGGCACTATTCGACGAGCATGAATAGCACCAACCTCTATGGAAGTAATTTGACCAGCGCGGATATGTCATACCGCTCCTACAACCAAGGCCAAAATCTTTCCGGTGCAAACGCCACGAACGCGCTCTTCATCCGTACCGATCTCGACGGTGGTGAACAAAGCCGAAATGTAGGAGGTTCGTGGTATTTCAATAATACGAACTTCACGGGTGCCACCATCGCAAATTCGGGGCTGACTGGGAATCTCTCCACCGTCACCTTCTCTGCCCTCCAGAGAGATTTGGGTAGAGACAATTGGAACTACGGATCTTGGCGTTTGTATCCGACTGGGAAGTCCCTTGATTCATCCGGACGCATCGTCCCTTAGCCCGGTTAGTGGGAATCGCGACATGGAAAAACAAAGGGATTTTCATATGAATCAACGAAAAACGATTAGGCGCTTAGGTGTAGTTGCATGTGGCGTTCTTCTTGTTGTTGGTTCATTCCCAAGCGTCGCCGGCGCTCTGGGGGCGCGGAATGTTTTCGGTCAGCCGACACCAAGCCACGAACCTCTGACGCTCGATCCCGGAACTCCGGGAAGTCTTGGTGCGCTTCTCGATAGTCCAACGCAACCAGTCCTAAACGCTGAGGGCGACTTGTTCATCACGAACTTTGGTGATGGCAGTACCGGCGGAATCACGGTCGTCCCGGGAGACTCAACAACATCGGTGTACGGCCAAGCGGTGACTCCGAATCAGCCAGTGGCGTTGAACCCTGGCGACCCGACACTTGATTCGCTTCTTGACAATCCTTGGGGCGCTGCTGTCAGTGCTCAGGGCGATCTTTTCATCGCGAACTTTTCGTATCTCGGTCCGGGCAGTGTTGTGGTGATCCCTGGGTCTTCGACGACGTCGCTCTTCGGGCAGTCGGTTACTCCCAACCAACCGGTTGAGCTCAACCCGGGAACGTCAACCACGTTCGCTTCGCTGGTGAACGGCCCATCGGGAATCGCATTCGATCAAGCTGGCAACCTCTTCGTCGGAAATTTTTCGAATGGTTTGATCTTGGCGATTCCTAGTTCGGCAACGACCTCGCTCTACGGCCAGTCGGTCACGCCTAACGAGCCGATTGCGTTAGATCCAGGAACGGCGGGGAGTCTTGCGAACCTCGTGACCCAGCCCGGTGCGCTTGCCATCGATGCCCACGGTGACCTTTATATAAGTGACTACATGGCCGGCAACCAGATCACGGTGATTCCTTCGCCGAC
>CAIPQK010000180.1 GCA_903867185.1 uncultured Candidatus Nemicrothrix sp.
GGCACCGGGCTGCGAACGCACTTGACACTTTCTCCGTAGTGAACTTCGCCCACACGACCGACCGTGGACGAGACGAATGCAGAGAGATTCGGAATCGAACTCGGGATCAAAACTTCTCCAGACACGCCATTGATGATCGCACAATCCATGCAGATCAACTACGGCAGAGGCGGATTCAAACAGAAAGATGGAAGGTGGTGATGATCGTATGGCCCGATGAGGAGGAGCTCAGGAATCGAGGCTGTACCTGTACACATTTGTCTACATTTTCTGATTAGAAATGAAGCGACTCTTGCAGCGCCCATTGATCAGACCGGTGTAACCGAAACAGGATGCCCTTGCGCGGTGCTCGATCCCGCGCAATACTCACATTTTGTGAATATCAATACGCAGTCATTCTGGGTTCTGACGGTTCTCACGAGCGGCCCGCAGCACGGTTACGGCCTGCTCAAGGAGATCGAGACCCTCTCCGAGGGAACCACGTGCCCCCAAGTCGGTGCGCTGTACCGAACAATCGACCGACTCGAAACTGACGGGTACATCGAGATCGATAGCGAGGAGACCGTCGATGGTCGACTTCGCCGCTACTACCGAATCACCGACGATGGTCGCGGACAGTTGATGGCGGCCGTCGAGGAAGTCACCACCATGGCCGATGTCGCCCACGCACGACTCGGTACGAAGAGATCAAGACGCACCTCGCCGACCAGGATTCGTCCTTCACTCGGGACAGCATTCGCATGAACTCGCAGCGCCGTCTCCGCATTCTCCTGCGCAGCTTCTCCTCGACATTTCGCGACCGGCACGAGGAAGAGATGCTCGACACGCTCCTCGAACAACGCACCGAGCAGACCCCGATCGAGAGGCTCGGTGGCGACGTCGACCTCGTTCGCAACGGGCTGGCGCAGCGAATCGGTGCAGCGACCATCGAGGACCTCCGCGCTGCGGTCAGAGTGAGTTCGCTCGTGTCGCTCATCTCCTGCATCGGGCTCTCGATCGCCCTGCTCACCCGCTCACAGGATTGGGGTGGCCCCACCCTCACCCATCCATGGCCGAAGGTCGTCTGGGTCGCGGTCCTCCTATCGGCGGCAGGCACCTTGTTCCTTCCGAGGGCCCTCGCTCGAGTCGCGTGGCTCGGAGGTGTTGGCGCGTGTCTTGCGGCTTACGTCTACGCGTTGAACCTGCCCAGTGAAGTTCCGCGCCTCGGCTCCCCGACGAACCTCTCACTGCAATTCGGCTCGGTCGTCGACAAAGGGGCACCAATCTCTACCGGCTCGCTCAGCACCTCGGTATTGGTCGTCGGGGTGCTGCTCGCGCTCGGAGGCTGGGCACGTTCGACGTCACTCCCCGCTCGAACCGGCGCAGCCGCTGCGGGGACAATTGTCGGCGTCGGACTCATGCTGCGTGTCGACGCGCTCCTGCACGCCCCGTCGAACGCTGCGATCAGTGCTGCGTACTTCGATCAGGTTCACGCAGACTTCCGGCTCGACCTCCTGCACTTGAATCTCGCTCCCGGATTCGCTGCGTTCGCCGTCGGTTCGCTCCTTGTGCTCGCCGTCGTCGGTTGGTTCCGTCCGCGAGTCGCAGCGGTCGCGCTTCTGCTTCTGGTCCCGATCACTTTCGTCGCAGCAGCCACAGATGCGCCGGCTTCGATCGGCGCGGGATCATTCGTGCTGGCGGTGGCCCTAATCGCAACACTCGCGCTCGCTGCTCTGGTGCGGAGCAGCGCTCTCCAGCTACAGAAATTCGAGGAACTCTTCGACTGACATCTCCGACTGGCGGATGATCGAGCGAAGTGTCCCGGGTGCGAGTTCCCGGTGCAGCGGAACGATGACGGTTAGATGTGCCTTGCGCAGCTTCGCGTGACTCCCGCGCTGACCGACTCGCACGAATCCAGCGTCGACGAGCGCGTTGATCGCATCTGCTCCGCTGACGACTGGAAGCGGAGGGTTCACGCAGAAAGTTGGAACGTGGTGACCATCGGGTGGGCGAGATCGACCGGCTCGCCCTCATCCTCGAAATAAAGGCCGAGGGCCTCCTTGAGGTTCTCGAGTGCGTCTTCCACCGATGCACCCTGACTGGTCACTTCGACTTCGAGACAGCGCGCAACAAACAACTCACCTTCATGAGTGATTGCGGCCGTGAGTTCCATCACGCCAGCATACGGGGACGCATCCACGCCGACCACGGACTTTCGACCTGCCTTCCAGGACCTCAGGAATCGAGGCTGTACCTGTACACATTTGTGTCGCGGGCGATGAAGCCGATGCGTTGATACAGACGGTTCGCAGCTTCGCGACTGGGGCGCGAGGTGAGGTCAACCGTCTTTGCACCGAGTTCACGTGCACGATCCAACGCCGCACGGTTCAACAAGTCACCAACACCATGACCGCGTGCATCTTCGTCGACAACTACGTCTTCGATCCAAGCCCGCACGCCAGTCGGAATACGGAACCATGCCAACGTGAGGCTGCCGAGGATCCGATCATCAGTATCACGATCAACCGCAATCAGCAGCACGCTGGCTTCTGACTCGCAGATCGCGGCCAGCTCGGTCTCGGTTGGCGCCGGATTTGATGACGACAACTGGGGAATCAGGCGCTCAAATGCAGCCACCAGTTCAGGGGTGACTTCTACGGCCTCAATGATCTGCACGTTCGCCATCGGTCCAGCGTAGACACCGGTACCCTTCTGCGAATGCCGGAGACCTCAGGCCACTCGCTCCCCCATCTTCGCTGGACACAGCCTGCTGATGTCGACGGCCCCGTTCTCCTTGTTGCCTTCGGTGGCTGGAACGATGCCGGAGACTCGGCAACCACGGCGATTGATTACATGGCCGAACAGTGGGGGGCCACGGCGTTCGCCGATATCGACCCCGAGGTGTTCTTCGACTTCACCGTCACCCGGCCCGAGGTTCGTGTCGATTTCGATGGCATTCGCCGCATCGAATGGCCGAAGAACGAATTCCGCTCTGCCCATGCAACGCCAAACGGTGCCGATGTCATCCTCCTTTCAGGTATTGAACCCCAGTTGAAATGGCGAACATTTTCTGAACACGTCATCGGAGTCGCGCTGGCAACGAATGCGCGCATGGTTGTCACGTTGGGCGCGCTGCTGGCCGAAGTTCCCCATTCACGTCCCGTCTCAGTGTTCGGTGCGACGTACGACGAAGCCAGTACCGAAGCGCTAGATCTACTTCCGTCGCGTTACGAAGGTCCAACCGGAATCACCGGTGTGTTGCACAACGCGTGCAGAGAAGCAGGAATACCTTCCGCTGCGCTATGGGCAGCCGTTCCCACTTACGTGCCATCGTCGTCATCACCAAAGGCGGCGCTTGCGCTTATTGAGCGAACGGCTCGTCTGCTCGAAGCCACGATCGACACCACCGAATTGAAGTTCGCTACCGATGCGTACGAACACCAGGTATCAATGCTCGTTGCTGAAGACGATGAAACCACCGAATATGTCGCTCACCTTGAACAGCGTTACGACGAAGAACCCGACGCGTTCACCGATGGCGAAAGCCTGGTCGACGAGGTCGAGCGTTTTCTTCGTGATCAGGACTGAGAATTAGTCCTCGTCAGTGAGATCAACAACGACGTGATCGCCCTGCCATACCGGCGTGCGTGGGTGATCGAAATGCACATCGACATTCGCACCACTGAACGCGTGCGCAGCAAGCGGACCCCAAAGATCTTGGCCAACTGCCATGTCAGGAAGCGCGTCAAGCGGGAAGAATCCGACATCTCTTGTTTCAAGCGGATGTGCCTTCAGCGAACCACCCGTTGCTCGACAATGAAACACGAGTGAATACAACGGAACACTCGTGAATCGACGCTGAAGGCCGTCGTACACCGCGAGTAATTGCACAACCTCGCAGTCGATACCGGTTTCTTCGCTGACTTCTTTCACCGCAACTTCAGCAGGTGAATAACCAATGTCGGCCCAACCGGTTGGGTACAACCACACACCGGAATCGGAACGCTGTACAAGAAGGATCTCGTCCTTTTCGTTCTGGACGATTGCGCCGACTGCAACCTTGGGAGTTTGGTAGCCGGGCACGCCAACGCCTACGGACTTCATCCACTCGTGTACGAGATCATCGGGGTTGTACGAGCTGCCAGCGGCCACCCGCATGTCTGCAGCAACAGCGAGCACTTCTTCAAACCGCTCCTGCTCGTACAAGCTCTGCGTGAATCCGAGACCGGTGCGAGCAATACCGGCCAGTGCTTCGCTCCAGCGAATGAGGTCCTGCGGGGTCACTGGATCAGCCATGGCCGAACGCTACCGGTCCTGATCAGTTACCGGAGGACCGCTCCAGCGAATACAGCAACGACCTGCGGATCTCGCCCAAGTAGTCGTGATCGGTGATCTTGCGACCCTCGGAATCACGCACGTAGAACGAGTCGACCGCGTCGGTGCCGATGGTCTGAATCTTGGCGGAGGTGATATCGAGATCGAGTTCATGGAGTGCCCGCGTAATGCGCCACAACACGCCGACACCATCTGGGGCTCGGACTTCAAGCACCGTTGCATCGTGAGAAAGGTCGTTGTCCACGATGACCTCAGGATGGGTAACGAGACCGGGGAGTCGGCGAGGACGGCGATAGGCCTTCGACCGCTCCTCGAGCCGAGCGGCGAGCGCAAGACGACCATCGAGAGCTTTCTCGAGATCGCGGATGACACGATCCCACGGAATCTCAGCATCGAAATTGCTCTGAACTCGAAACTGTTCAAGCGCCATTTGGTTCTCGGCCGAATGGGCAGCCGCTTCAAGAACCGTGAGCCCGTTCAACGACAACACTCCGGCAACTCGCGAGAACAAACCAGGACGGTCGGGGCTGATAACGACGATCTGATCGTCAACTGCTTCGATGATTCGGCGACGTTGCGCGAGCAGATCACGTTGGTGCGAGGTGGGAAACCCGGTTTCAGTAGCATCAGCAACCGAACCGCCCGAGAGCACGTGTGCGACCCGATCGACAAGTACACCGACGAGTTCTTCTTTCCACTTGCCCCATGCAGCAGATCCGGTCACTAATGAATCCGCCTCGGTCAGTGCATCGAGCAAACGCAAACAGGTCAGCGAGCCAACTGACTCGGCCACTGACGAAATCGTTCCGTCATCCGAAAGATCGCGCCGTGTTGCGGTATCGGGAAGCAGAAGGTGGTGGCGACACATCTGCTGCAACATCGCAGTGTCGTCCGCGTCAAATCCCATGCGGGGTGCGATCTCAGCGATGAGTTCAACGCCAACATCGGTGTGATCGCCTGGGCGGCCTTTACCGATGTCGTGCAGTAGCGCTCCAACTACCAGAAGATCGGGACGATCGACACGATCAACCAACGCAGCTGAATTAGCAGCGGTCTCGCATAAGTGCCGATCGATAGTGAAGCGGTGATACGCGTTGCGCTGCGGACGACACCGAATGACTGACCACTCCGGGAAGATCGGTTCCCACAGTCCACGTTGGTCGAGAGTTTCCACTACTTGTACCGCTGGGCGACCTGCGAGAAAAAGTTCGACGAACAATCGCCGAGCCTCTTCTGACCATGGCGTTGTTAACGGCTTCGATTCTGCGAGTTGGTCGAGCGTTGTGCGCTCGATGCGAGCA
>CAIPQK010000181.1 GCA_903867185.1 uncultured Candidatus Nemicrothrix sp.
ACTGCCTGACGGCTGGGTTTTTCTACTCGCTAGGCAACAGAGAGTGGCGTGATGGCATCAAGCAACGGGCCAATTTCGTCGCGCTCAACTTCGAGATCGAATCGTGACTGCAGATTGATCCAGAACCGATCGCTGGTACCGAAATAGCGAGCGAGTCGCAGAGATGTATCGGCAGTGATCCGTCGCTTTCCGTGAACGATCTCGTTGATGCGACGTGGCGGGACGCCAATCGACACGGCCACGTGATGTTGGGTTACTCCAAGCGGGAGGAGGAAATCCTCAAGAAGGACTTCGCCGGGGTGTATCGGATCGATTCTTTGATTCATTGCGACACCTTTCAGTGGTAGTCCGTGATTGAGATTTCTTCTGGCCCAGCTTTTGTCCAACGGAAGCAGATTCTCCATTGGTCGTTGACTCGGATGCTGTGTTGTCCTGAACGATTGCCGCTGAGTTTCTCCAACCGGTTTCCAGGAGGGATTCGGAGGTCGGAGAGTGACTCGGCTGCGTCGAGGATTGCGAGTTTGCGAAGAGCAACCCGCTGGAGATCGGGGTGGAATTTTCGAAGGCGTTCACGGCTCCAGACCCTCTCGGTGTCGTTGTCAGCGAACGATTACAGCATGGTCAAAGCATAACGCATGGCGTCATGAACGCCAAGCGTTATGTGGAATTGATGTTTAGGCGGTTGGGAAACGACCTCGTGAGGAGCGGGTGGCAATTGCTGCAGCGTCTCGAATCTTCGTTCCCGCGTTGATCACGGTTTCCGCATCGAGGCCTGGTGGAAATCCCGTGGCAGAAATTGCAGCAATGACTTCGCCATCGGCACCGAATACGGGTGCGGCAATTGTGCTGACATCGAATCGGCTATTCGAGTCGAGATCGACGACGGGATAGTTCTCTGTGGCTAGTACAGCGAATAATTCAGCAACGTCATTACGTAGCTCGGTGTTGCTGGGGGAGTCCGATAGCGAATAGGTGCGTTCACCGAGTTGTCGTTGCGTGTCAGAACCAGCGGTCACCGCAAAGCCTCGTGTGCGTGTGAGTTCAAGCGCAGCAACATTTCGTTCAATCGCCGCGGGGCTGGAATCAGGTGAACGCAGAAGCCACTGCTTCACTTCTGGATCTTCGGCCCAAGCGAGGAACACCGCCCCAAGTGGGGGAACGAGGGGGACACGTTCGCCTTCGCGTACGCCAGGACCAAACGCGCTGTGTTCACCAGCTCTGGCCACGAAAATAATTTCGTCGACGGTCCGTGCTGACACAACGACTTCAACGCCGAGTTCTGCAGCCAGTGGTTCGATGATCTGACGTGCGGCGTCAATCGCTGGGTGATGTTCAAGAGCGACAACGCCGGCCACGACAAGTGCGGGACCGAGTGAATAGGCACGGGTGGTTGCATTGCGCGACACATGTCCGCTGCCTTCGAGCACTGCGAGCGTCGCGTGTGCCGACCCCAAACTCATGCCGGTGCGTCGCACTAACTCCGTCAGCGTGAATCGCTCGGTGGGGTGGGTGACAAGAAGATCGAGAATCTGGATCGCTCGGCTGGCGGCCGGGGCGGGACGGGCCATGACAGCGCCTTCGGTTCGATTGACCGGGTGTGACCGGTGTCCTACGGTGGCGTCACCATAGCGAAGAGTTCTTCGCAATAGCGAAAACAGTTGCAGATCACCTGTCTCGCTAACGCTCCCGAGAGGAACCGAGCAATGACTTCAACTACTGACGGCCGACCGGCCCTCTCGAATGAACTCGTCGAACAGTTCTCGCTGTACGGCCGCACTGCGGTCATCACTGGTGCCGCTGGCGGCATTGGTCGCCAAGCCGCCATCACCTTCACTCAGGCCGGTGCCAACGTGCTCATCGCCGATGTCGGTGTTGCTGGTCTTGAAGAAACCGCCGAGATGGTTGCGGCTGCGGGCGGCAACGCCACGATCGTTCCCACCGACGTTTCCGATCGTGATCAGGTCAACGCACTGGCCGACGCGGCAATCAAAACTCATGGCCGTCTCGATATTTGGGCGAACGTCGCTGGCGTTATTCGTTACATGAATATCGTCGATGCAACACCCGAAGACGTTGAGTTCATCACCAAGGTGAACTTGTGGGGAACGTACTGGGGCGTAGCTGCCGCAGGTCGCACAATGACCAACGGTGGTTCGATCATCAACGTGTCCTCGGCCGGTGGCGATATGCCAGCGCCGACGCTTTCGATCTACGCAATGACCAAAGCCGCTGTTTCGCATCTCACTCGTTGCGCGGCGGTTGAGCTTGGAGCCAACAACATCCGAGTGAACGCGATCGCTCCGGGTTTCACTGACACGCCAATGGTGCAGGGGCGTTGGACCAAGGCCGACGGCTCAATCGACGAAGCCGAGCGCGAGTCCTACACCTCAACTCGCGCCGCACAGTCGCCATTGCGCACAATCGCCACACCTGAAGACCAAACCTGGGCGATGCTCTATCTTGCGAGCGACGCATCACGGTTCATTACCGGTCAGGTGATCCGCCCCAACGGCGGCGTGGTGATGGCATGACATTCTTTCCAAACGATCAACTCAAGAACGGAACACTTCGATGACAACCGGTGACAACTCTCCCGTACCCGATTTCCTCTCACGCCTTCGCGTCGACGGCCGCACGTTTGTGGTGGCCGGTGCCGGTGTCGGCATGGGACGCATGACTTCGCATGCACTCGTGCAGGCGGGCGCAAAGACCGTGGTGTGCGTCGATGTTGATGCCGATCGTGCCGCAGAGATTGCCGCCGAAATCGGTCCGGCCGGTGTTGCTTGGGTGGGCGATGTCACCACTCGTGAAGGTGCCGCGAAACTCGCTGCCGATGCCGAAGCTATTAACGGTCGCATCGACGGGCTTGTCGACATTGTTGGTATGGCTCGTTGGGAATCGATTCTCGATATGACCGACGAGACCTTCGATTGGGAAATCGACATCTGCCTTCGTCACGCGTTCTTGTTGTCACAAGCCTTTGGTCGACTCATGTCAAAGTCCGGTGGCGGCACGATGGTGTTCATTGCCTCGGTGAGCGGGTTCACCGCTGCTCCGATGCACGCGGCCTACGGAGCGGCCAAAGCCGGACTCATGGCATGGGTGCAGACTCTGGCCATCGAACTCGGTGGTTTCGGCATCCGTGCCAACGCAGTTGCTCCCGGCACGATCCTCAGCCCTCGCATGGAAGCGGTGTTCAACGATGAACAGCGTGCGCTCAATGCGGGCAATGCTCCGTTGCAGAAGATGGGCGCCACTGCCGATATCGCAGCTGCAGCGCTGTTTTTCTCCAGCGACATGTCGGCCTACGTGACCGGTCGCACCCTGGTGGTCGACGGTGGCGTGGACGCGAAGTTCCCGTATCCCGTCACGCTCTAAGGCGTTGTCAAGCACGGTGGTCGATTGACCGTCGGCAAACAGATCTCGCGGTTTTTTCAGGGGTTCAGAGGCTGACTAGTGTCGGCTCGTCAACCTGACGTCCCTGTGGAGGACCCCCCTGTGAAGACCCCCGTTCGCGTAGCTGTCACCGGTGCTGCCGGTCAGATCGGCTACAGCCTGCTGTTCCGTATTGCTAGTGGTCAGATGCTCGGAGAAGACCAGCCGGTCATTCTCCAGCTTCTCGACATCACTCCGGCCATGGACGCGCTCAAGGGCGTTGCTATGGAACTCGAAGACTGCGCATTCCCGCTGCTTTCGGGCATCGTCCGCACCGACGATCCGAGCGAAGCATTCGGCGACATTTCCTACGCACTTCTTGTTGGCGCTCGTCCCCGTTCGAAGGGCATGGAGCGCAAGGATCTGCTCGAAGCAAATGGTGGCATCTTCAAGCCGCAAGGCAAGGCGCTGTCCGACAATGCCGCGTCAGACGTGAAGATCCTCGTTGTCGGTAACCCCGCCAACACCAACGCACTTATCGCGATGAACAATGCGCCGAACATTCCGAATGAGCGCTTCACCGCAATGACTCGTCTTGATCACAACCGTGCGATGGCGCAGATTGCGGCCAAGACCGGCACCACGGTTTCGGATATCACCAAGATGACGATCTGGGGCAATCATTCGGCCACGCAGTACCCAGACCTCTTTCATGCTGAAGTCAAGGGTCAGAACGCTGCCGCACTGGTCAACGATCAGGCCTGGCTCGAGAACGATTTCATCCCGACCGTTCAGCAGCGCGGTGCAGCAATCATCGAAGCTCGCGGACTTTCCAGCGCCGCGTCAGCCGCGAATGCAGCGATTGATCACATGCGCACCTGGGCACTTGGTTCGGCCAAGGGCGACTG